>JBJEMC010000152.1:0-8897 GCA_051879475.1 Muricoprocola sp.
GAAGGTGATTTTGCATGGCTTTTTCATCGTTACTGGAACGCACGTGAACAGTAACCTAATTTATTTCAGGAGGAATTTATGAAAAGAAAGACACATTTATTCACTATGTTTCTCTTTTTCTGCCTGTTCTTTGCCTTTTCCAGTTCCGTTTCTGCCGGATGGGAGACGAAAGAAGGCATTCGTTATTACTACGATGAAACAGGAAAAATGTATAAGAACGGTCCAAAAAATATTGATGGAGATCTGTATCTCTTCACCTCAGATGGCCAACTGATTACAGATACCGTTACTTTATATAAGAACAAACTCTATAAAAGCAGAAAAAACGGTAAACTGGTCACCACTTGGACTACCGTAGACAGCCAGAAATATTACGGAACAGCAAAAGGCTATCTTAAGACAGGACTTCTTACCTATAATAACAGTACATATTATTTTGATCCTGAAGATGGTACCATGAAACGAAACACTTTTGTTACCGTAGGATCAAATCAGTATTATATGCAGTCCACCGGTAAAGCAGTCAAAAATAAACTGGCTACGATTCAGGGAGATAAGTATCTTTTTGACAAAAATGGTGTTCTTCAGCATGGTATCCATAAGATTGGGGATTATTATTACGGATTTGGAAAACAGTACGGCAGAATGCTCTATGGTGCCGTAAAGTATGGAAAGTATGAATATTACTTTAACACAAAGACCGGTCAGGCATTTACCAATAAGTTCAAGACCCTGAACGGAAAGAAATATTATTACAATTCCCTGGGACGCAAAACCACCGGATGGGTAACGATTTCCAATAAAATGTATTACATGGATCCGAATGACGGCGGTGCCATGACCTATGGTAAAAAGAAAATAGATGGAAAGACTTATGATTTCGGTACCAAGGGATATGTCACTTTCTCCCAGTCCACAAAAAAGGTGCTGAGAGTAAACCGCAAAAACTGTGTCGTTACTGTTTATGAGAATAATGTTCCGATCAAGGCGATTACCTGCTCTGTTGGGCGTGCCGACAGCCCGACACCTGTGGGAACATTTTCCATCATTACGCATGAGTATTGGACACTCCTGGATGGTCCTTCCCTTGGCCAGTACTGCAGCCGGTTAAGTAATCCAAACTATCTGTTCCATTCTGTGCCAATGCACACAACGGTCAGAGATCCTTACAAAGTAGAGGCAAGCTACTACAACAGACTTGGAAGCCCGGCATCCGCAGGCTGTATCCGCATTTCTGTAGCTGATGCAAAATGGATTTTCTATAACTGTCCGGTTGGTTCCACTGTTGTGATCAGTGATAATGAACCGATGCCTCTGGGAAAACCTGCAACCATAAAAATGGCGGCAAACTCCATCGGCAAAGACCCTACGGATTTATTAGATAATCCGGCAGGTTATGATGTATCGATCAAAAAATAAAAATATTGATTTATGATTCATGTTAACAAAAACTCCAGTCGTAATTTGAACGACTGGAGTTTTTAAGGGTTATCATCCTTTTATTTACACCACTTCTATTCTCTTCGCCACTGCAATTTCATCTTTTCGCCAAGTAGCCTGTAAGAGTTCATCTGAATCACGGATTGCTTCCATCACATATTCCCAGCCAACATCCTCGCAACATCATCTTTCAGTCCTTCATAATTCATACTGTTCACGTACATTCCAGTAACTAATTCTCCCCATATTGTTCCGAAACATTTGCTTCTTCCATCAGCACAGATTCCGGTACTTCTGCCCCCTGATAGGAAACACTGATCACTGCCTGAGGCCAGTTCACTCCTACTTTTGCTGTCTTATTTTTTTCCTGACCTGCCTTTCGCATAAGCTCCAGCAGTTCTCCCATTACTTCCCGGGTCAGATAACCTCCTCTCCACTGAAAGATCAGCAGCTTTCCCTTTTTTGCAGCCTGAAGGCACCGTTTATAAACTTCCTCCGTTTTGGTAAAGGACAGTTTTTCCTCTTTATAATAGAAATGATCTCCATCCCCACAATTTGGTGCCGGAGCAATCAGTGGTTCATGGTCTCTGAAAATCTGTTTGTCTGAAAGGTTGAAATAATCGTAACGAATCTCAAAAGGTTCGTATCCTTTGCTCAAGGTATTATCAAATGTGGCATCCAGATGATAATAGGTTCCACCAATCTTTACAATATTCCACGTATGGCGATATTTGATTCCTTTCTCTGGATTGTTCCCGCAAAGAGCAATCACACACCATACTCCCAGGGCATCCAACAAAATCTTCACTGCCTTGGCGATCCCTTCGCAAACTCCAACACCCTGTCCTAATGGCCCGATGATTTCATGGGAATACGGCTTTTTCAGCTTATCATAACAGACATTTTCGCAGATAAAATCATGAACATACCGTTCCTTTTCCCATTCTGAGAGTTTTAACGCCGGCCTTACCAGCTTCTCCACCCGGGCATTCATCGCCTTCTGGTGCTCCTGGATTTTATTCTTTTTAAAAAGATACTCTGGAACAAAAATCAGATTCGGTGAATCTCTGTAATATTTGTACCGAAATCCGGGAACCCAAAAAATCTCCGGATGATCCAGCCGCATACGAAAGAAAATATCATACAATTCTTCCCTTGTACACTGCGGTATCACAAACTCCTCCTCCAGATTCTGAATGCCTTTGAGAATGGAATAATATATACTCTGCTGCTGTTTATTTAACTGATGATAATAATATTCGTTATCTCTGCTATTATTTCCTGACATTATTTAATATTCCTTTGTGATTTCTTCCTCTATTCCATACATTTCTTTAAACTTTTCAAGATCAGCCTGATTTTTAATCAGCATAATCTCTTCTATCTTTCCTGTATGTATATCCTTAAAACCTGCTATCTGCTCACCATTGCAAATACTGGACCTAATTACAGGTTTCTTATTTTCTTTGTCATATGACTGTTTCACCGATTTTTTCTTAAACAATCTCATGCTGCCCTCCTAAAAAATTTTTTAATATGAGCATAGCAAACTATATTACAACCTGCTATACTTCTAATATAAATGAAACAGAGATGCATAGCAATACACGTTTTAGAAATGAGGTAACAATGTGAGCATGGATAAATTTCAAAAAATCACAGCATACTACCACCTTCCTGGTTTGTTTGAGTTTTATGAACTGTACCGCGAGTTTTTGCCATTATTTCGTGAGCACAGAGAATATTTTTACGATTGGTGTGATATAGGCTCTATCTATGGCGCTCCGGCAGATTGTATCTGGGGTGGTGGCCGCGTCGGATCTGGAAATCATGATCCACAGGAAGTTCTGGCGTTGATGCAGGAATATGGCATTTCAGCCAGACTGACCTTGAGCAATTCTCAACTTAGAAAAGAACATCTGGAGGACAAGAAGTGTAATGCTCTTTGCACCCTGTTCGCAGAAAATGGCAAAATCAGAAATGGAGTCATTATCCACTCAGATTTGCTGTTAGACTATTTGAAAATAAATTATCCAGGGTTCTATTTCGTTTCCTCTACCACCAAAGTTTTGACAGATTTTCGGCAATTCTTAAATGAAGTAAATCGAGATGATTTTCTTTATGTTATACCGGATTTCCGCCTGAACAAGACTTTTGATAAATTAAAAATGCTTTCTGAAGACCAGAAAGCAAAAGTGGAATTTCTATGCAATGAATGCTGCTGGTTTGGCTGTAAGGACAGAAAACTATGTTACGAAACTGTCAGCCGCAAAAACCTTGGGGAAAATTGTCCAGACCACCACTGCACCGCCCCCGGTGCAGATGATGGCTATCTTTTTTCCAAAGCAATGACAAATCCCGGCTTTATAGGTATAGATGACATTAAAAATATTTACTTACCCATGGGCTTCTCCAATTTTAAGATTGAAGGGCGGGGACTTGGCAGTGCCTTAATCCTGGAATTTCTTCTCTATTATATGACAAAACCTGAGTATCAGCTGCATGTCAGAGAAAAAATATATCTGGATAATATGTTGGATCTGTTTTAAGGAAATGACCTCAGACACGCAATCATTCAACTCAATTTTCTAATCCATAATTTTCCGTTAAAATAAAAATTTTTAACAATTATACTTTTGATGAAATGCGTTCAGTCTTTTTTCTTTTCAGAACCAAATGACTGTGGATTGAAAAAATAGGAAGTATTGCTTCTCCTTCTTCCATTTCCCCATAATTTCCATCGAAAGAACCGATGCCATAGCTATACCTGCGCCCCACTGTATAGTAAAATCATACTATAATCAGCATATAAAGCTAACAGATTTCATTATAGTGACTACAAAACTCTTATCGAGCATAATAAACATAATCGTCTTTTCTGGGAGCAGCCTCCTTAAGTGGTGCAGCGGCATATCCCAGAATCAGATGTCCGATACCTTCATAATTTCCCTTGATACCCAGGCTCTTTAAGATTTCCTTGCCTTCCTTAGATTCAAATTCTTCCTTTGCCCTGTGGATCCAGCAGCTGTCTACCCCAAGATCTGCTGCCGCATTCATCAGATTTCCCATGACAAGGCTGCCATCATAGATATAGGTAGGTATATCCTTATTTGCCAGCACGATCAAAAGTTCCTGTGCCCCATAGAATGGGTCAAAGCCTTCACTCTGTCCCATGATCTTTGCATTCATTGCAGAGAGTTTATCCCTCATCTCTTTATTGGTAACTGCAATAATGATGGGAGATTGTCTTCCCATACCAGTGGCCGCATACGTTCCTGCTTTGATAATCGCCTGCAATTTCTCTTCCTCGATCAGCTCTGGCTTGTAAGCACGACAGCTTCTTCTTGTTTCCAATACTTTCAGTGTTTCTGACATTTTATGTATCTCCTTTCTTGTTTAAAATATTTTACATTTTCTCATCTGTTTGTCTCTCAAACACATACTTTTTCGCAGATGACAGATCCTCCCGGTAAAGATATCCAAGTCTGTCAAATCTTTTGATCTCTTCCGGGTTCTCAATACGGTTCTCTGCCATAAACCGTACCATCTCTCCTCTGGCCATTTTCGCATAGGTCCCCTTGGTGACAAATTTATCCCCTGCCATTTCTCCAAAAACACAGGTGATATATGTATCCTGCCCCGTCAGATACTTCTCGATGCATGAGGAATATTCCTTTGATGCCAGGTTGATAATCATTCCTGAATCATCCCGCACTTCTTCGTATAATCGAGACCCCCACAAATCATACAAATCCTTATACCCATTGATAGATGCCCTGGCCTGCATCTCTAATCTGTACGGAGTTACTCCATCCATCGGCTTAAGGACTCCATAAAAAGCAGAAAGAATTCTTAAATGCTCCTGAATATAATCCATCTGGCCGTCCTCAAATACAGCAGGTGCCATATACTGGTACGCGATGCCTTCATAGGAAATCACCGCAGGCGTTAATCCGTTTTTCAGATCCATATGCTCCAGCCTGTCAATATTCTGCTGCGTGATCTTATCGTTACAGCCCCAGAGCTTTTTTAGTTCTACATAGGATTTTGACTGTAACCAAGACAGAATTTCTTCCGTCTGTGACAGAAATACAGGTATTCCCCGAGTTCCCAGGGAATCCGTATCTATGTTCATTTTCTTTGCCGGTGAAAAAATGATTCTCATTACACTTCACCCAGCATCTTTTCAGGATCGTCCGCAGCTTTCACTTTATCGTTAGCCCTGATGATCATTCCATCCTCATCAATCAGATATGTGGTGCGAACTACTCCCATGGAAACCTTTCCGTAGTTCTTCTTTTCCTTCCACACATCATAAGCCTCAATCACTTTGCGTTCCGGATCTGCCAGCAGTGTAAATGCCAGTCCGTATTTTTCTTCAAACTTCTTATGAGATGCCACCGTATCCTTGCTCACACCGAGAACTACTGCTCCCTTTTCCATAAACTGAGGGTATCTTTCAGAATATCCGCAGGCCTGCTTCGTGCAGCCCAGAGTATTATCTTTCGGATAAAAATACAGGATTACTTTCTTTCCCCTGTACTCCTCCAATGTATGCATTTTTCCATTCTGATCCGGAAGTTCAAATTCCGGTGCCTTTGTTCCTACTTCTAACATTTCTGCCTCCAATCAGTTATTATCTATTCTCCATATACAAAATGGGGCGTATCAACCGCCCCATTGCAAGATTGTTTTATCTATTTCCTCTTTTTGTAAATCAGGATAACCAACAGGATCAGCAAAATAATAATACTGATGGAAACCGGAAGTACAACTCCACCGCCTTTTTCTACAGCTTCTGTCTCTGTTTCAGATGCAGTTTCTGTCTCAGATGCTTTCTCTGTCTCAGTTACTGCCTCCGTCTCGCTTGCTGCTTCTGTCTCCGTTACCAGTTCTGTTTCACTTGCTGTTTCCGTTGTCTGCTCTGTTTCTGTTACCAGCTCTGTCTCGCTTGCTGTTTCCGTCTCCGTTACCCGCTCTGTTTCCGCTGCTTTTTCTGCCTCAGTTACAAGTTCTGTCTCGCTCTCTGTTTCCGTCTCTATGACACGAATCTGGAAAACCGGCTGTCCTTCCGGATAAGTTACAGATACGTCCAACTGTCCTTTATTTGCTTCATCAGCTGCTGCTTCTGCAACTGCGATAAAGGAATCCTCTTCTCCCATGATCTTATAGTAATAGGTGCCTGGCTCATCTACTGTAATTCCCTGGAATACCACGTTACCTTCTGCATCATTCTTTGCTGAAGCTGACGTTCCATTTTCTACCACTGTCTCACCAGTCTCGTCTGTCATCTGAACCAGATCAAAGGTATATTCTCCCTCTTTTATATCACTGCCTTCTAAATCCACCTGACAGGAGATCTCTACTTCTGCCTCTTCAAATCTGCGTTCCATCGTCACTGACTGACTGGTACCTGCCTCCAGAGTGTAAACGGTATCATCTGTTTCTGGTGCTGAACTATCTTTTGCATACAGCTTGTTTCCGTTTTCTTCCAGTTTCTCATTGATTACATATTCCAGGTATGCATTTCCTGTTTCATCTGTCACAAGCTGTACTTCTTTTCCATCCTGCGTAACCGGATCTGTACAGGCATCATCATAATAAACTCCCAGAACAGCACCACTGACTGCCTGTCCCACTTCATCTGTAAGATTCAGTTCGACATTTTCTTTCTGCAGAGTAATATCAAAATCCAGTTCTGTTCTTCCTGCATCAATCATGGAAACTGCTGCAATATCTTGCTGACGTTTAGATACTGCCTCTGCATTTCCTTTATTTGTCTCCAGAATCACCAGATTCCATGCTTCTTTCTCTGTACCGGTAAGTTCTCCCGCCACTTCAATATCCAAATCTGTGATACCATCTTTTTCTGTAGAAAAAGCTCCGTCTACATATTTGAATGTAAAAGAATCTCCTGGGCAAATATTTGCAGCTGCTGCTTCTTCTACCTGCTCCGTTTCTCCATTTACACAGGAAATTTCACAGACAAATCCATCCGGAACAGTAAATTCCATCTTCAGTGCTTCATTGCGTTCATTTCCATTAAAAATGTACATGCCATCTTCTACATCCACACTAAGTCCCGGATCCTCTTTTGAAGTAAGTACCTCATACCATTTCTTTGCCAGTTCAATTCCTCTGGTGGTCATACCATATGTAGAGCCGTAAAGATTCATATCATCCTCTTCAATACCGGCATCATTCAATTCAATTTCTTTGAAATATTCATACTGCTGTTTCCAATCGTCACCGTATTTCACCTGAAACTGCAGAGCAAAATAATCTTCCAGATCTGTTCCATCATTAAAATATGCATAGGTAGCTGCAGAATGTGTCAGGATATAAGCTAATTCTTCTTTCTCCTCATCACTTAGCTGCGTATATGTATTTTCAAAATATTCTGAATCCGTCTCTTTCAGGACAGATTCGAATTCTGCCATATCATAAGCAGCTCCGCCATAACCATAATAAAAGACCTTATGGAGATTCCTCTGTCCTCCAATAGCTGACACCTGATCGATCATTTCTTCACTGTGATCACCTGAAAGCGGTGTCAGGAAATAAGACTGCACACAATAAGCAAGCTGACTATCATCAATCACTTCCCCATCTGCATCCGTTGTCGTAAGCGTAAAGGAATAGGTACCTCCAGTCACATCTTCCCGTTCCATTCCATAATCACTGTAATCCAGCCAATCACCAATCTGCAGATTCGCTGAAACAGCAGAACCTTCTTCTGTCTCTAACACCGGTGCTGTCAGTTCCAGCCATTGCTGTGGTTCTTCTTCCGCAGAAACCAGTCCACCCTGCAGCAAAAGCACAGATGACATTGTGACAGTAACAGCTTTTTTCCACACTTTATTTTTTGCCCCCATAATTTCCTCCCAGGTATCTTTTATATACTTTTATAATAATTAAAACAATGTCGTACACAATTCAACATATTATATTATTATACCCTATTTTTTCTTTTTTGTATATCATAATTCTTTAATTTTTTATCTTCCTCTCTCACTTTATAAAAACCCCGGAAACCAAAATGTTCCGGGGATTCTTAACAATCTTAATCGTTGCGTCCTTCTGATTTTTTATGCATCAGATCTTGAATATGCATTTTTCATCTGGCAGCTCAGTTCATATAACACTTTATCCAGAGTCTCCAATGATGCTGCTTTCACCATCTCCGCTATTTTTTGATTTGCTTCTGTTTTCAAATCCAATCGTTTTTGAGCATTTGTTTCCTTTTCCAAAAGACTGTCATAACACTGAATCAGTTCATGACCTTTTGCCATCACATGCTCCTGATATCGTTCAATGTGGAAAACAGAAGATCTATAAGAAGCATCTGCCATAGCTGCAATCATTCTGCTGTTCCAGTAAAAATTATCTGTGGAAACAGTTCCCGTTGTGTTTGAGAGATACTCCGGTGTTTCCTCCACATCCGCATAAAATGGAAC
>JBJEMC010000153.1:0-8872 GCA_051879475.1 Muricoprocola sp.
GATGGCTTTTTCATTGCAGACCTCGGGTTTTGCCAAGCAAAACACCTCGCGGAACGGTGACACATGAACTGTAACAAAACATAACTTTAGTATACCGCCTTTTCTTGAAAATAGCAACTACTAATAAGTATTGTAATCTTCAGTATAGATCGTGATGGCATTTTCATCTATATAATCGAAATTATCCTGTGACTCATAATCCTGATACTGGGAATCATAGGAATCCGTTTCTGATTCATATGGTTTTACAGAATTATAATACGTGTTAAATATTTCTCTGGCAATTGGTACTGCTGCAGAACTTCCTGTACCGCCATCCTCTGCTATGATGCTGACTACAATATCAGGATCTTCCACATTAGAAAAGCCAACAAACCAGGAATGGGTAGAGAAGTTTTCTTCTGCACCGGTATTTCCATCTACTTCATATTCTGCTGAACCGGTTTTTCCTGCTACGGTATATCCATATCCAGCGAGGGAAGATGCTGTACCGCCCTCTACTACGCTCTGCATAAAATCTTTTAAAATGGAAGCCTCAGAAGAAGACATCAGTTCTTTATACTGCATAGGCTTTGTCTGATTTACCAGTACACCTTTGGAATTTTCTACCCGATCTACCACATATGGATACATCAGCATTCCATCATTGGCAACCGCACAGGTAATCAGTGCCATATGAAACGGTGACACCAGGGTATTACCTTGTCCAATAGATGTCGTCATGATATCTCCCGCAGAAGAGTTTTCATCTAAGTCAAACCTGCTTTGGGAGTATGCCAAAACAGTTGGCAATTTCTGATTAAACAACAATTCCTCTGCCAGTTTTCTAAACTGACTAAGGTCAACCTGAAGACCGATATTGGCAAAAGAAGTGTTACAGGAATGCTGGAAAGAAGCCTTCAGGTCTTCGTACCCATGAACCTCATAATCGTAACATTTAATGGTTACATCATCACTTTCTGTATACCCCTGACAATCATAGGAATAATTCTGGTAATCCGTTGGATGTTCCCGCAGATATTCCAGGGCAGTAACAATCTTAAAGGTCGAACCGGGAGGATATAATCCCTGCGTAGCCCGGTTCAGCAAAGGGCTACGGGAATCATCTGCATTAAGCTCTTCCCACTCATTTTCAATGTTATTGGGATCAAAATCAGGTTTTGAAACCATGGCCAGGATTTTACCTGTGGAGGGATCCATCACTACCACAGCTCCCCTGTAAGCTCCCAGGGCATTGTACGCTGCCTGCTGTAATCTGGAGTCAAGGGTCAGAACCAGGTTGTCCCCATTTAACTTTGTATTATTATTTTCACTTCCGATCTGATCCAGGATAGAGGAATTGGATTTCATAAGATCATTATTATAGATCGCTTCCAGTCCCGATTTTCCAAGAGTATTATATCCCACCACATGGGAAAAAATATTACTGTAAGGGTAGACCCTGCTCTCCGATCCGTCTTCCTCTACATTCGTTGCCGCAAGGATTTCTCCATCAGCTGAGCAGATACGTCCCCGGATTACCTGTGAAGTATTCGCATCCAGTTTGGCATTATACGGATTATTATTTAAAGAATCTGCCATCTGCACATTGAAATATACCAGATAACCAACCAGGGATAAAAACAACGCTGAAAACAAATAGGCTACCCTGGTATAAAATTTATTTCTGACTTTTTTAGGAACACGCTCATATTTGGGAATATGATCATACGGTTCCTGTCCATCTATTCTCTTCTCTGATTCTCTCAATTTGATCTTCCTCATCTTCTCTCAGAATATAGAGCCCCTGCACAATAGAAAACATGATCATCGTACTCAGCATGGAACTTCCTCCATAGCTGACAAGGGGAATTGTAACACCTGTCATTGGAATAAATTTTAAAGCACCACCTATTGTCAGGAACACCTGTACCGCATACATGGTTCCCAGTCCCAATGCAACCAGACGGTAAAATCTGTTTGATAATCTCATGGCTATATTCAGGAACATAATATAACAGCTCATACAGATCAGGATAAAACAGATTCCGAATACACATCCCAATTCTTCGCAGATTGCCGAAAACATAAAATCCTGCTCCACAATGGGAATACTTCCCGGACTGCCATTCATCAACCCTGTGCCGAACCATCCGCCTGATGCAATGGAAAAAAGGGACTGAGCGACCTGATATCCGCTTCCGGCATAATCAACAAAGGGATCCTGCCAGATCATGACACGTTCCTGCACATGGCTGAACATAAAATATGCCCCCACCGCCGCCACACTGCCTGCCAGTAAGCCGGCAAAAGCATAAAGGAACTTTCTGGTAGCCACATACAACATTACCAGATACGTCATAAAATAAATCAGAGCACCGCCAAGATCCTTGGAAACAACCAGAATCAATACATGCAGGGCAGCAACCACCGTGGCCATCACCACGTGCTTGAACTCTTTGGCATTTCCCAGCATCCCGGCCATACAGAATACAAAAATGATTTTAATAAATTCTGAGGGCTGTACGCTGATTCCGGCTATGGTAAAGCCCAGCTTCGCACCATAAGTCATTTCTGCTGTTGCCGCAACTGCACCTAAAGCCCCGATTCCAAGAAAGGCATAAAACCAGGTCCATTTGGTAAGCACCCGCACCTTTCTGATGATCACCGGTATCAGAAGTGCCACAACTGTAGACACAATTGCAATCTTAAACTGCTTGATGGCCTGCGAAAAAGATAATCTGGTTATCATGACAAAACCAATCATGATCAGCATACACATATGATTAATGATCAGCATAGATGCCCTTGGATACAGATTTCTGAAAAAAACCAGAACCGCAGCCAGATAAATAAACTGTGCCCCATAAAAAAACAGATAATTCATGTCGTTGGTTTTCAGATACATGATCGCAAATGAAATGAAATGTATCATAAACATCATGAGATTCTGTCTCAAAAATATAAAACCCTTATCGTCTTCATCATCTTTACTGAATACGATATAACTTTGTAAGGTATAAATGGCCATTAACAATATAATCGCATACCTTGAAAACTGAATGACTAAACTTATCACACTATTCCCTCTATTCGTTACTGTTCACGTTGTTCCAGTAACCTTTATTCTACTCCACGTTTAAAATGTCCCCGGGTAAAATCCGAAAAGACAGGTTTTAATCTGTCACCCTCTGTAAACAGGCGGTCATACACATGTAAAATCTTCCTTACCTGTTCCTTTGATTCTATGGTAAATGTCAGCCTCACAGAATCAGGTGCCAGAGAAATCAGTTCCTGACCGGCTCCTGCAAGTTCCAGAGGAGAAGAATTATAAACCACATTATAACAAAAAGAACATTCATTTTTTACCGGGAAACTCTTATTCTTCCGATCTTTGAGATAACATACTTTCTTTTCCTTAGAACAACCCTCTGTATTTTTTAAAAAACACTGAGCAGAAACCATAAGAGGCTGATATCCGTAAACAATGATTTCACTGCCCCGACATCCTCGTTTCCTGATTTCCCGGCAATTTAATTCCTGTGGAACGGTATCCATCGTCACGTGCTGTTCTTTCCAGAAATCCTTCGCTGCTGTATTCCAGATATACAGATTAT
The DNA here is from genome assembly GCA_051879475.1 of Muricoprocola sp. Lineage (GTDB taxonomy): Bacteria > Bacillota > Clostridia > Lachnospirales > Lachnospiraceae > Marvinbryantia. The sequence continues at coordinate 3,597 of JBJEMC010000153.1, forward strand.
GGTCTGTCATCACAGGCCTGGCATAACCCTTTTCCTGAAGAAAGGGAAACTCTTCCAGATTCTTTATCAACATGCCATCAAAAGCTTCTGCCATACGCCATACGACCTGATCGTAATAACGTTCTGCATGAGTTCGGAATATCCAGGGAAGAATATAAAAACATTCTTTCTCATAGCTGTGACATTTCTCGATGACCTGTCCAGAGCATTTGATAAATTCCTCTCTGTCATGAAAACAACTGTGGCTGATATAGATTCTTCGAATTGATTCATCCTCCAGTAATGGCTGTAACTGTTCCAGACTCTCAATGGAAGCTGTCAGATAAGGAAAAACCTTCTGTTCCCCAAACACTTCGTCTTGCTCTTTCGCTTCAAAATCATATTCCCGGCTCTTTTGCTTTCTCATACAGGAACTTATCATTTGTTTTTTTAACTGATCCAAAGCATTTCTCCGAAGATCATTGATTACCTGTAACGGCAGGAAAAGATTTTCCTCAAGTTCAATATCAATGGACTCAAATTCAAAATCTGTGTTTCCGGTTTTTCTTAACTGCTTTTCAATATCTGCCGCACTTAAAGGCTTTTTTAACGCTGCTACCGGGGATTCTCCCTGAAGTGTTACTGAATATTGTCCGGTACTCACTGTCAGTATAGCAGGTTTTTCCATGGAAAGTATGAATTTCCCATGAATTTTTACTGAATTTTTTCTGTCGATATACTCTGTTTTTAATTCAGAGAGAAGGGCTGCATTTTTAGTTCTGTAAATAATAGCCTGCCTCTCTTTTTTGTTTCCCGCTATTCCCGGAAATACAAATTCCTTTCCCTTTGCCACAGGCCCGGCAAGGGTATATTCTTTCAGTTCTTTTCCTGAACGATATTCCAGTACATCCCCTGCATGAAGTTCTTCTAATGCTTTGCAGGTTCCGCTTTTCTTCGTATTTAATATTCTCCCTGCTTCTGTTCCCCAGTGATTCGGACGCTGCATGGACATCATCCTGGGTCCATTATGGGTCTGATAATATCCTTCTGAAAAACCGCCCCGGTTATACAGATCCATGAGAATTTCCAGATCTTCTTTTTTCACATAGAAATTTTTACGTCCTTCCTTCTCATACAGATCAATATATTTTCGATAAACCTTCGTTACTCCCGCCGTATATTCCGGCCTTTTCATTCTTCCTTCTATTTTGAAAGAATACACGCCATTTTCTATAAGATCCGGAATCAGGGATAAAGTACACATGTCCTTCGGGCTCATAAGATAGCTCTGGTTCTTTTCTTCTCCCAGTTGATAGGGCAGACGGCATGGCTGTGCACATCTGCCTCGGTTTCCACTCCTGCCTCCGATCATACTGCTGAAAAGGCACTGTCCTGAATAACAGAAGCATAAGGCTCCATGAACAAAGCTTTCCATTTCGATATCTACCTGGTTCTTTATCTCACGGATTTCCTGCAGAGAAAGTTCTCTTGCCGTAACCACTCTGGATGCACCAAGTTTTTTTAAAAGAGATGCACCCCTGACCCCGGTTATGGTCATCTGGGTGCTGGCATGGATATCGATATCCGGAAAACATTCCTGAATGATTTTCATTGCTCCCATATCCTGCACGATAAGGGCATCCACCCCCGCTTCATAATAAGGTTCGATATACCTGACAAAGTCCGTCAGTTCCTGCTGCTTCATCAGCGTATTTACCGTAAGATAGATTTTTTTATTCCGTAAATGTGCATAGGCAATGGCATCTAACAATTCATCTGTATCAGGATTATCTGCATATGCCCTGGCACCGAACCTGCTGCCGCCAATATAAACGGCATCTGCCCCTGCGGCATACGCTGCTTTCATACTTTCATAAGATCCTGCCGGTGCCAGTAATTCTACACTCATAAATTCCTCCATAGAAAATGTTCTGGCAATATTTATTGTTTACTGTTCTTTTTTAACTCATCATATTTTCTCTGCAGATCAATCAGGTTATGTTTGAGTTCAAAGATTTCTTTATCTCTTGCAGAAATACCTTCTTCCAGTACATCGGCCTGTTTTTTGGCCTTAAAATAATCATCCGCGATATTTAATTGTACAAGAATATTCTTGGTATCATTGGACTGCCTTCTGTAGCTGTCCAGCTTCTGCATTTCCGTCAGCTTACTGTCAAGATAATACCCCACTTTCTGGATATATTCTTCACTTTCATATCCGCTGATTTTATAAATCTTACCGTTAATCACAACTTGTGTCTGGTTCTTTGCTGACATATCAGTTCCTCCCTGTAATAGATTTTAGTATATCGGAAAATAATTACAAATGCAATCCAAGATGCTGATATGCTTTTTCTGTTGCAATCCTGCCTCTTGGCGTACGGTTTATGAAACCGCTTTTCAGAAGATACGGTTCATATACGTCCTCAATGGTACCTGCATCTTCTCCGATTGTTGCAGCCAGAGTGTCAAGCCCCACCGGGCCACCCTGAAAATTTTCTATCATAGTCAGCAACAGATTTCTGTCCGTCATATCCAGACCGTATTTATCTACTTCCAGAAGATCCAGTGCATAGGCTGCCACTTCCTTTGTTATGACTCCATCGTATTTCACCTGAGCGAAATCTCTGACTCGTTTTAACAGACGGTTGGCAAGTCTCGGGGTTCCCCTGGATCTTTTTGCCATCTCCAAAGCACCTTCATAGTCCGTTTCCACTCCCAGTATGTCTGAAGAATGCATAATGATCGTAGCCAATTCTTCTTCTGTATAAAATTCCAGATGATGAATCACTCCAAAACGGTCACGAAGCGGTGCTGTCAATAACCCGGCTCTTGTGGTTGCTCCCACTAAAGTAAATTTCGGAAGATCCAGCCTGATGGAACGCGCCGCAGCACCTTTTCCGATCATGATATCAATGGCAAAATCTTCCATGGCCGGATAAAGAACTTCCTCCACCTGACGGTTTAAGCGATGGATCTCATCTACAAAAAGGACATCTCCTTCCTGAAGATTATTCAATATCGCCGCCATTTCTCCCGGTTTTTCAATTGCCGGACCGGAAGTCACTTTCATATTTACTCCCATTTCATTTGCAATAATACCGGCAAGGGTCGTCTTCCCAAGGCCAGGTGGCCCGTAAAACAGGACATGATCCAGGGAATCCCCTCTCTGCTTTGCTGCTTCTATATAAATCCTGAGATTTTTTTTTGCTTTTTCCTGACCGATATACTCATCCAGTCTCTGGGGACGCAGGCTGGTCTCAATTTTCGCATCCTCAGGCATCACTTCTGTTTCAATGATTCTTTTTCCCATTATGCTCACCTAAAATACCATTTTCTTTAATGCTGCTTTAAGCAGATCCTCTGTGGTAGACAGTCCTTCATTCAGTACTGCATTCACAGCCTTTAATGCCTCGGCAGCTGGATATCCCAGTGCCGTAAGAGCCTGTACAGCCTCATCCCGGATCAGCAGATCCCCAGAAGGAATATAACTGTCTTCTTTTGCTTCTTTAGAATCCTCATAGAAGTCATCCATGTTAAATTTATCTTTTAATTCCAGAATCAGCTTCTGCGCCGTCTTATTTCCAATACCGGGTGCCTTGGAAATTGCCTTCGCATCCCCTGCCAAAACAGCAAATTTCAGATCCGAAGAAGAAAGTGCCGTCAAGATTCCCAGAGCTCCCTTAGGACCAATTCCATTTACATTTAACAACAGCTGAAATACTTCCAGGTCACTTTCCGAAAGGAAACCAAACAACTGCATGGCATCCTCTCTGACCTGAAGATAGGTATGCACCAGAACTTCCTGTCCTCTGCGCAGGGTTTCCATATCTCTCAAGGTCATAAATACGCGATATCCCATTCCTGACACTTCCAGGATAATCATATTTGATTTGATACTGCAGACAGTTCCTTTTAAGAATGCAATCATGATTTCCTCCTTCATGACGCACTTGCTGCGTCAATAATGGTAGATTTGGAAGTTCACTTCCAAACTTTCCTTCTCCTGATCATTTTTCTTCCTTAGCTCCCAAACCGGAGTACCGATACCCTGATTCTGATTCTGTCAGGACATATCCACATCCGTTCTCAACGCTAAATTCATAATATTTTTTCTTCGGTACACCGTATTTTTCCAGAATACTCATGATCGTACCACCATGGATCACCAGAGCTATGGCATGATACTGCTTTTGTCTTGCTTCCTCCAGGATCTGATCAAAAGCATCAACGCATCTCTTCTGGAAATCTTCTTTTGATTCACCCTGGGGAAAAGGGAGCGTGGCATTACTGTCAATCCATTCCTGATAGGCAGGATTCCCCTCCAGTTCCAGGTAATTCTTATTCTCGAAGGTTCCAAAATCACATTCCCTTAAATCCTCTACAATGACCTGTTCCATTCCCTCAAATAAAATCTGTGCCGTTTCCCGGCATCGTTTCATAGGACTTACATACAACCGTTGCGGCAAAAATGTATACTGTTCTTTTTTAGACTGAATATTTTCTATTCCTTCCCGGCACAGGGGTTCATCTGTCACACCAATATACCGTTTTAACAGATTTCCAGAAGTCTGTCCATGACGGATCAGATAAATTTTCATGGGTGCTCTTTTAATATAGACAGGCAATCCGGCAACTACACGGATAACATTTTCTGCCTTTACAGCCAGCTGACAACAGATTCTCCCGGTCTGCTCCCGCCAGTGCCGTTCCTCAGCATCCAGTGGAACAATTCCGTATCCAATTTCATCAGAAATAATGACAATCCCCGGATTCTTTTCATACAGTTTTTCCGGAAACTGTTCATCGATCAGTCCCTCTTTTAAAAACCGTCTGATAAATAAATGAAATCCTGCCATTGCCTTACTCTGAAAAATATCCTGAAACTGACAGGCATCCCCATCTGTTACCTGCTCTTCTGACATCCGGAATATGTCACAGGCAACCCCTTTTTTCCCCTGAAAGGCTCCTCCAATTACTAAATCCATAACTTCTCCTTTATTCATGTAAAAGATTCGATGCAATGACAACCACCAGTGCCATGGCAAGTTCCGCGATCTGAAGGAAAAATCCTGCAAGATCACCGGTAATTCCGCCAAATTTCTTATAGGACATAAACCGATACCAGATAAATACCAGTACCGCTGTCACGTAACAGAGAGTACCAATAACAGGGTCTGTCATTATCATTATAACCAGACATAAAATCATATATCCAATCATGACGATCTGAACGGTTCTTTTCTGCGCTGCATCTGCGAAAGTAGCTGCCAGGCCTTTTTTCCTTGCATTCTGAA
>JBJEMC010000154.1:0-8870 GCA_051879475.1 Muricoprocola sp.
ATACTTTATTTTTATAAATCCAGAGATTCAAGAACACTTACGTGTCCTTGAATCTCATTGATGTTAATCCTGATCCGTCATCAGTTTTCCATTTGGATAATAATCCAGATAATTTTCACAGTTTGCAATAGAACCGGATACATAAGTGTTATCTGGCATTTCTTCACCATTTACAATATTATTGTATGCAAGATAAACTGCTTCATATCCTTCTACATCCGGCTGAAGAACAATCGCAATATAACTGCTGTTTCCATTCTTGAACTGCTCTAAAGACATTTCATATCCGCCAAGACCACAGCCAAGAACGTTCGCACTGTCGTATCCCTGCTCTTCCAGAACAGCCATTGGTGCTAATGCACAGTCATCGTTCGCTCCTGTTATAATCCAGTGTGTTACTTCTGGATGTCCAAGAATTGTTGAAGAAGATACTTCAAGATTTCCTTCATAGGAGCCGGTTGCATCTCCTGCGTCAACACGAATGAAATCATCTTCTGTCAGTGGAGTATTTTCCATCAGTGCTTTCTTATAACCATTCAATCTCGGTGCAAATACTGTATTTGTCGGGATATCGATCTGAAGTACCTTTACCACATTTCCATCATCAAAAAATCCTCTTTCATTAGCCATCTTTGCTAATTCTTCTCCTCCGAGCATCCCAACTTCTTCTGTTGGCATTCCTACATGCGGAACAGGATTTCCATCCTCATCAACAATATTGTCATCAATAGTAACCAACGCTACGCCTTCTTCTTCACATCTGGTTGCCAGATTTGGTCCCATACTCTGATTTGTAATACAGATCAGCAGAGCATCTGCTTCCATGGAAAATACACTGTCAATATCGGAAAGACATTTTTCGTCATTGTTATTACTGTCAATTCCAATATACTCTATTCCAAGTTCGTCACACGCCTTCTTAATGCCCATTTCTTCCTGAACAAACCACTGATGTGTAAGCTGCTTTGAAATATAAGCAAATTTTAAGCCTCCCCCATCCTGAGCAGCTACCGGACTTGCTGCAAGCATTGCTGCCATTGCTGTTGCTGCTATCATACCCAATACATTTTTCTTCATCGTACATCCTCCTTTTATGATGTTTTCTTACTTTGTACTAATATTAAAACATACCGCTTTCATTTTGGGAATGTGACTGCCTTGTCATGACGTATGAGTATCTTGTCGGCTTTTACAGGTACACTTTTCTGACACCCAAATATTCTTATCGTCAAAAAAACAGCAGAATATGTCTTATATCCTGCTGCCTTTTATTATTGTTTAAAGTAGATCATATAGTTATCACAGGTAGCCACCATACCTCCCAGTACATACGAAGTACTGACTGGCTTCTCCTCCGTAATATACTCATACAACATTTCTGTCGCTTTTGCCCCTTCCACATCAGGCTGTGTCATAACCGTAATATAATTTTCATTGTTATTTTCAAATTCCTGAATACTGAGTTCATATCCTCCCAATCCACAGGCAATGATATGTTCCCTCTCCACTCCCATGTTTTCCAGAACTTTCATCGGAGCTAATGCACAGTCATCATTTGCTCCGCAAATAATCCAGTAATCTTCCGTATCTGGCGGATTTTCCGAAAAATATTCTCTGCATGCCTCATAATTTTCCTGATACATTCCCGTATTGCTCTCCAATTCAAGTACAGCAGTTTCATCCAGAGAATAGTTCATATAGAGTGCTTCCTCATATCCTGTAAGACGTTCCCGAAACGTTGTTAATCCCGGTACGTCTACTTCCACTATATGTGTGCGTTCTGCCGGAAAATCTTTTTCTTTCGCCATGGCAGCCAATGCCACGCCTCCAATTGATCCTACCTCACGAAGTGCCATTCCTACAAACGGAAATGTCTTTCCTTCTGAATCTTTCATGGAATCATCTATGGTAATGATAGGAATTTCTGCTTTTTTACAGATATCTCCTATTTTTCCTCCCAGATACTGATCTGTTACACAAATCAAAAGTCCGTCATAGTTTTCTTCTGCAATCTGTTTTACCTGTTCCAGACACAGATTATTATCATAGTCAGAATCAAACGCCTGATACTCGATTCCTTTTTCCATACACTTTTGTTCTATTCCCAAAGATACCTGCTGAAACCAGTAATGATCCAGATCCTTGCAGATATAAGCAAATTTCAGTTGTTTTTCTCCATCCTGTGTCTGTCTTTTACATCCGGTGAATAGTACTATTGCTATGAATATCAGCAAACATACCTCTATTTTCTGTTTTCTTTTCATTTTACTCTCCTCAGTAACTGCGTGAGCAGCTGCTTTTCCTCTTCTGTCAAATCCATTTTTTCACTGGAATATCCATTTTCTACTGCAAAAAAATAGTAATTGGAATGTTCTGGAAAAGAAACATCTCCCATACTGGTATAAAAGACCATATTAAGTGACGGCAGCAGACATTCTCCACTTTCCAGACGTAATTTCTGCCCCAGTGTACTGACATAATAATCAACAAACTGGCGCGCAAGTTCCTGATGATTTCCTGCTCCTACTGCAATAAGCGGCACTGTAAATATACTGTTGGAAAAATCACTATTTTCTGATGGAAAAGGAATAATATCCCAGGAAAAATCTGCATTGTACAGCAGACGTGTCATGGACAGGTTACCTATGATAAACAATTCTCCTCCATCCTGAAAAGAATTTTTACATTCTTCATATTTTTCTGATGAAATCATCTCTATCATACCGTTTTCCAGCAACTCATTCCATCCATCCAATGAATGTTTCGCTTTTTGGTCCAAAATCATCTCCCCATTTTCAAATTTCCACTGTCCGCCCTCAGCCTGCAGTATTAACTCGGTATTTACTATGGTATTTTGCAGTTTTAATGCCGGATTACCTGTCTTTTCCACAAGTTTTTCAAAATACAGCAGCACATTTTCTCCAGTCCATCTTTTCTCCCGAAACATCTCCTGCGGATTTTCCATTCCCAGAAGTTCCAACTGATCTTTGTTATAGTAAAGCATGTATGGTTCTACACCTACCGGAAGAGCGTATTGTTTCCCCTCTATTTTTCCGTCCTCTAAGGTTATTGGATAAAATATATCCCCCTGCTCTTTTCTGTTTGCTACAACACTGTCTAACTCCAACACCTCTCCGGCTTCCCACATTTTTTTCAAAGTTGCCGGTGTTGCATAAAAAACATCAAACCCTTTCCCGCCTGCTGCCTGTCCTAATACCTGTGTACGTTCTTCCTTTTCTGTCCCATAACAATACACCTCTACTTTACAGTGATTCAGCTCCTGAAAAGACTTTACTGCCTGCTTTACGATCTTTTCCGTATTTTCATCTCCATATATTGCAAAGGTAAGTACCTCCTCCTTTTTTTCTGAATTCTCCGTCACATTCTGTCCTGTCCCACATGCCTTTAATAACAGTATTAATCCTGCCATAATCAACACTGTGCTGATCAGATACACCTTTTTTCTTCTCTTTCTTTTTTTCATTTTTACTGACCTCTGAATTCTGATGGTGTTTTCCCGGAAATTTTTTTAAATAACTGACTGAAATAACGCACATCATGAAATCCAATCATATCTGCCACCTCGTAATTCTTCAGATCAGGATGTTCCCGGATAATACGTTGTGCTTCTTCCACCTTTAACTTACTTAAATAATCACTGAATTTTTCTCCTTTTACTTTACGGAAAAGTTTGCTAAGATACCATTTGCTTACATATACCTGCTCTGCTACCTCTTCCAAGGTAATTTCTTTACGGCAATTTTCCTGCATATATCGAATCGCCTTGTTCATCAGATAATCTGTACGGGACACCTGTTTTTCCTGGATATAGTTGTCCGCCCATATTCCAAAGGATAACATAATTTCTTCATAACCATTTACGTTTCGTGTCAGAAAAATTTTTTCCATACAGATATCATACTGTTTTGTCAGTTCTTCATCTTCTCCATATATTTCTATCAGAATTCTCAGACTTTTAGATAAAAGCTCTGTCATTGTCGTTTTCAGGATCGTCAGATTTCTGTTTCTTCCAATCTGTGTCTTCAGATATTCTGCTGTTTCTTTTACATTTTCTCCGCTTCGAAGTGCCTCATAAAATCGTTCCGTTTCAATTTCTTCCAAAGAATGCTTAATCTCCATTGTCTCCAGATCATGATAACATACTACGCATCCATTTCCCAGAAATGCCCTCTGCGCTACGCATTGGTCGGCCTCTGTCCTGGCTTTTCTCATATTTTCAGCACCCTCATAAATATTGCTGATTCCGATTGATACCGAAAAACGACCTTTCTCTTTTACCTGTTCTTCTATTTTCTTTCCCAGTTCTAGTATCGTTTCAGCGTTTACCTTCGTTGTTACTGAAACAATTACATAAACTGTGTGCTGATACTGATATGTAATGACTGAACATCCATACCGTTCTGCTATCTGCTCCACTTGTTCTGTAATCAAAAATAATAATAGCTGTATATCCGTCTCGGTAAAACTTTTTTCCAAGTCATGAAAGGAATCTAATGCTATGGAAAATACCGTATATGTCTGAAGCCTGATATGAAAATACTCCATTTTTTCACAGATCAGCTCCACAGAATCTGCGCTGTGAAATAACAGACTGGAAATAAATTTGTCCCGGAGAATGGGAATACTCTCCTCCATTTTCTCCTTTAACTTTTCCCACTCATTTTCCTCAGATTCTTCTCTTTGTATTTCCTGTACTAACTTCTCAACCACCACAGTCAGCTGATCCTGATCCACCGGCTTTAAAATATAGTCACTGACACCATAGGAAATTCCCCGCTGCGCATACTCAAATTCTCTGTAGCCTGTTAAAAATATTATTTTGGCTTTCACTCCTCTTTTTCTTAATTCTTCCGCCATATTAAGCCCATCCATCTGAGGCATACGTATATCACTGATGATCAGCTGAGGATCGGTCTCCATTGCTTTTTTCAGTCCCTCTTCCCCATTTTCTGCCAGTACCGGTGTTTCACATCCCAATTGTCTCCATGGAATTACAGTTGCAATTCCCTTCCGAATAATTGGCTCATCTTCCACAATCATAACTCTGACATTCATAGTTTTTCTCCCCTTTCTAATGGAAAGACCATTCTTACTTCTGTTCCTTTTCCCTGTTCACTGAAGATTTGAATTCCATAATTCTCTCCATAATGCATCTGGATACGCTGGTGAACATTATAAACACCTACCCCATGTTGTTTTTCCTGTTTCACTTTTCCCTGCAGAACTTCCTCGATTCGTTCTGGAGACATACCAATTCCGTTATCTATTACAGATAACTCCAGACATTTACTCTTTTCTTCTGCTACAATAATAATCTTTTTTTCAGAACTCTTCATTTCCAGACCATGTATGAGAGCATTTTCTACCAATGGCTGCAAAATCATCTTCGGAACTTTTTGTTTCATCTCCCTGTCTTCTACCGCAATCGTATATTTTAGAGAACTTCCATAACGAATCTGTTGAATAGACAGATAGTCCTCCACATTTCTGATTTCTTCTTCCAGTTCCACCAGATTTTCGGTATTGGAAATTGCCCAGCGCAGAATTCTTCCCAAAGCAACTGACATTTTACTTACTTCCCGGTCTCCATTCATAGAAGCCATCCAACTAATCGAATCCAATGTATTGTAAAGAAAATGCGGGTTAATCTGTGCTCTCAGGAATTTATACTCTGCTTCCCTGATCAACAGTTTACTCTTATAATCCTCTTCAATTAATCGCTTCATCTCCATTGTCATATTATTGAATGTTTCTGTCAGTTCTCCAAGTTCGTCCTTATACATCACCTCTGCTTTTACATTCAAATCTCCATTCTGGACATCGATCATCTTTTCTCTTAAATTATCGATAGGCGCCATTAACGTTCTGGAAAAACAATGTATCGTGATAATCATGATTCCTGATACGATCAGAAAAACAGCCATTACTGTCATCTGCATCTGATATACATTTTGCATGATTTCTTTTTTAGGCGAAAATTCCGAAATGCTCCAGCCGCTGCTTTCTTCTTCTACGGTCTTAAAATAATACTTTTCTCCCTCAAGCATGGTCTCATTTTTTTTAGAAGAAACTTCTATTTCATCTGATATAGCCGTTTTCTCCAGATCACAGGAAACAATTCTCCCCGCTTCATCCCGGATCATAAAAAAACTTCCTGGTGTAGCCTTTAAATTTTCATATTTTTTCCGAATCGTCTCTTCATTTAAAAATATGTACAATGTCCCCGATGCATCCAACGTTTCCGGATCTCGAATTTTATGTACTCCCATAATATAGCCACCCTCGGTGTTTAACCCACACCATATGGTCCTGGAATGCTCATACCGTTCCTGTTCCTCTTCGCTTCGATTTTTTCCTTCTTCTCTTATCCACTGCTGAAATCTTGCCGGATTGCTTTCTGCACATAAATGAAAAAAACGTTCTCCACTATTTGCTACAAGAATCAGCCCGTCCACATCCTTTCTCGTATTGGTAATACTTTGCATCATACCTTTTACTATCCTTTTTTCATCCTGAGAAGAAAAAAACATCGTCTCAGAATTTAAAAATTCCATTAATTCTTCATTCCATAAGCTGGAGATAATAATATTGTCTAATTCTGCCAGTGTATATTCTACCTCTCTTGCACTCTCATTTAATGACTGCATAGAATTCTTTTCAATCTGTTTCATCTGTGTGTTTCTCATTACAACAGTGAATATCATTCCAAAAAAGAGCATTGGGATCAATACCAACACTCCAAAAAATATATTCAGTTTACTCTGAATAGACTGATTTAACAGTCCATTTTTTATCATCTGTTTTATTTTCATTTTTCACTCCATACAGCCGTAATTTATCTATTTTGCCCAATAATATCAAACTTTTTTTCTCTTTATTATACCATTTAAACATATTTCCGTCTATTTATGAACCACTTTTTCTTCTTTTTATGTATGAATATATTGTCATTTTGTATGATAATCTTGTTCCAATTTCAATATAATAATAAAATACCGTATAGAATCCAGGTTTTCCCATTTTCTACACGGTATCATAATAATTACATTCTTATTCTATTTTTCTGGCAAATCAATGCCTTTACCAGCTGTCCTCATCTTCGGTCCGAGGTTTCCTTCTTTATAATGTTTCTTGCAAAGTGCTACATATTTATCATTTCCTCCTACAAAGACCTGCTCGCCTTCTCGGATTACTTGTCCGTCTTCTGTGTATCTTGTGTTGCATACGGCTCCGTTTCCGCACCAGCAGACGGTTTTTAATTCTTCAATGACATCTGCCCATGCCAGGAGCCAGAGGCTTCCTTCAAATACTTCTCTCCGGAAATCTGTACGGAGTCCATAACAGATTACGGGAATGTCCAAATCTTCTACAATATGTTCCAGAAATTCAACATCTGATTTTTTACAGAACTGGGCTTCATCCACAATGACACAATCATATTTTCTGATTTCTTCATCGCTCATCTGAACCAGTTCTTCAACATACCTGCACTTCTGTTCCAGTCCCATTCTGCTGCGTATCACGCCCTCATCTCTTGTATCGATCTGAGGTTTTACCAGAAGAGCTTCTTTTCCTCTTTCATAATAGTTATATGCAACCATCAATGCATTGGCAGTCTTTGAACTCCCCATTGCACCATGCCTGAAATATAATTTTGCCATTTTATACCTCTCCTATCAGACTTGCCGTCAGCTCTGCCCCTTTCCTCAGATCAGAAAGCATGATAAATTCCTTTGTGGTATGGATATTCTGCATTCCACAGGTCAGTACCACACCGGGAATCCCATTTCTGGCAAAGCTGTTATTATCACTTCCTCCAAAAGAAACGGAAAATTTCGGTTCTATACCAATCTTTTCACAGGCTGCTTTAAAATGCTGTACTACAGGAGCATCCTCTGAAACTTTATATGCTACAAGATTGATCTCATAATCCAGCTTTGCTTCTGCCCCTGCTTTTTTTGCTTCTGTCAAAAATACGGTTTCCACCTCTTTTAGAAGTTCCAGAGCAGTTTCATGTATATTGCTTCGGATCTCCCCTCTGCAGATACATTCCTCTGCCACAATATTCGTTGCCGTTCCTCCTGAGATTATTCCAATATTTACCGTAGAATCTTCTCCGATTCTGCCCTGGTGGATCCTGCTCACTGCATTTGCCGCAGCCAGGATCGCATTTACTCCCTGTTCCGGGGCAAATCCTGCATGAGCTGCTTTTCCCTTTACGGCAACACAAAAAGAAATCAGTGTCGGTTCCTGCAAAACAGCAGCCCCAACCGGGCCGGAACTGTCTAGGACATAAGCTTCTTTTGCTTTCACTTTCGAATAGTCAAACTGCGCACTTCCCTTTACGTATGCTTCCTCTGCAAAAGGAAACAGCACTTCCACATCTCTGTGAGGCACTTTTGCCTCCTGTATCATCCGTACTGCCTCCAGGATTTCCACGATTCCGGAGACATCATCTGCTCCCAACACCGTTGTGCCGTCACTAGTTATTCTATCTTCCTCTACTACAGGCTTTTTCCCTTTTCCCGGCTGGACGGTATCCATATGCGCAGATAAGAGAATGCCTGGTCCGGGTACAGTACCTTTTAAAAATCCATATACATTCCCGGCAGATTCCCCAGTCTCATCTTCCATTACTTCAAAACCAAGTTCCTGCAGTTTCTTCAGCAATATGTCTGCCATCTGGCGCTCTTCAAAACTGACACTGTCAATAGCAGTCAGTTCCAGAAATTCCTCTAACAGACGTTTTTCATTTATCTTCATATCTCATTACTCCAATCTTTCACTGCCACTGTTCGGATCCAGTGCATCTCTGAGTGCATCACCTACAAAGTTGATAGAAATAACCA
>JBJEMC010000155.1:0-8837 GCA_051879475.1 Muricoprocola sp.
TCTTTCTGTGTGGTAGCAGAGGGAGAACGGGCAGAGCGTTTACGAAAAGAAGGCATAGTGATTAATGAGAAAACGTATTACCCGGAGATCAAAAGTCCACAGGAAGCAAAAGGTGTGGATCTGATCCTTGTTTGTACGAAGCACCATGGTCTTTTGGGTACTTTGGACATGATTGAGACAATGACAGAGGAGCATACTACAGTTATCAGCTTGTTAAATGGAATAGACAGTGAAGAAGTGATTGCAGAACGTATTGGAGCAGAGCATTTGCTATATTCTGTAATGAGAATTTCATCCGAGAGAAGAAATGGAAAGATTCATTTCGTTCCGGAAACGACGCTGGGAGTTAGCATTGGAGAAAAAGGAAATCCAGAACCGACAGAACGTGTACTTGCTTTTGCAGATCTGATGAAACGTGCGGGATTAAGATGCACCATAGAGAAGGACATCCTTTTAAATCAATGGGAGAAATATTCCATGAATATCATCTACAATCTGCCGCAGGCAGTGCTTGGAGTAGGATTTGGTGCATATTACGACAGCCAGAATCTGGCAGCAATCAGAGATCGGATGTTCGAAGAAGTGTGCCAGGTTGCAAAGGCAGAAGGAATTCTGCTGACAAAGCAGGGAGACTGGCGTAAAGTCTGTTCACCACAGGCAAGATTTTCCACTTTACAGGATCTGGATGCCGGAAGACATACAGAGATAGAGATGCTTGCAGGCACCTTAATCAGATTGGCTAAAAAACATCATCTCGAAGTACCATTCTGTGAATACACGTATTATGCCATCAGAGCCTTAGAAGAAAAAAATGATGGAATAATCGCGTAATGCCATTTGGCAGATGAGGAGAGCTTTCGTAATGGAAACTAAAAAGCATGGATATGACGCGGTAGTATTTGATATGGATGGTGTCATTTTTGACTCGGAACGGTTGGTGCTGAAATGTTGGAATGAGGTTGCACAGAAGCATGGGATAGGTGATATGGAAGAGGTATGCCTGAAATGTACTGGGCTGACAGTAAATGCTTCCCGGGATGTAATGAAGGAATATTTTGGGGAAGACTTTCCGTATGACGTATATAAAGAGGAAATGTCGCGTTTGTTTCATGAGAGATATGGAGGTGGCAGACTGCCATTAAAGACAGGCGTGATAGAACTATTGTCTTTCCTGAAAGAACAAGGGAAAAAGGTGGCGTTGGCATCCTCCACACGCAGTCAGGTGGTAAAACAGGAACTGGAAGATGCAGGTATTATTTCTTATTTTGACGAGTTGATTTGTGGTGACATGGTAAAGCACAGTAAGCCAGCGCCAGATATTTTTGCAAAAGCCTGTGAATGCCTGGGGATAAGACCAGAGAGAGCTTTTGGAATCGAAGATTCTCATAATGGAATCCGTTCGGCAGCAGCAGCGGGCTTAAGGCCGATCATGGTTCCTGATCTTGTTCCCGCAACAGAAGAAATGGAAAGAGTGTCAGAACAGATCTTTCCGTCTTTAATTGAGGTAAAAAATTATCTGGAAAAATTTGAAATGGCAAGACTTATATTGTGACAGAGGCTGTCATGGTATAGGTCTTTTTTATAGTATGACACAGTGGTCAGTAAGAAAGGAGAGAGAATAGCATGCTGACATTATTATTTGTAATCTGGGTGTTTTATGTAACGTTTAAATTATGCTTGTTTGCAATCAGAGCAGGATGGGGAATCTTCAAGATTGTACTGTCTGTCGTATTTTTCCCATTAGTAATCCTGGGACTTTTAGTTGCCGGGATCATTAAACTGACTATACCAGTATTGGTGATTATTGGATTATTCACTGTTGCCAGTGGTTTATTTGGAAAGAGGGGATAATGAGGATGAATGAGAGAAATTTTAAGAAAAGGAAAGGAACTACCCATGAAACTTTGGTTGGATGATGTAAGAGAAGCTCCCTCAGGATATGAGCATGTATATTCTGTTGATGAAGCAAAACAGATGATACAATCCTGGGAAGAAGCGGGAGAAGAAATTGAACTTTTAGATCTGGATTATGATATGGGAGTTTATGAAGAATGTGGAGGAAACGGCATGGATTTTCTGGAATGGCTTTTGTACCGCGAAACCTTTTATCCCGTTCGGGTTCATTCGTACAATATTATTGCATGTGAAAATATGGAGGGATTGATAGAATCGTATTGGGAGTAGCCATTTGGGAACAGATGAAAATTTGAAATTACACTGGCTATTTTATATGGCATTTGATAATATTATAGAATAACAGAAATTCGTTTTCCTTATCTTTGCATACTATGCTGCCCCTGGTTTATGATGAAACGAGGGATTCAATGGGAAAGAACGGCATCGGGACACCGTATGATGATGTGTTTCGAACTTTATTGAACGATTGTACTCAACTGATAATCCCTGTTGTGAATGAGATATTTGGGGAACATTATACTGGAGAAGAGACAGTTTGGTTTCTGCCAAATGAGCATTTTATAAATCGGCAGGATGCAAATACACAAGAAAAAATAACGGATTCATGTTTTATTATTAAAGGCATAGAGAATAAAAAGTACCATATAGAGTGTCAAAGTACAGAAGATAAAGAAATGCAGGTCAGATTTTTTGAGTATGATGCTCAGATTGCCCTGGATGATAAAGAAATGGAAAAGGATAAGATGATTTTGACTTTTCCTTATTCTGCGGCATTATACTTACGTCATACCAGAAACGCACCGGATGCTTTAACGTTAGAGATAAGAACGCCGGGAGGAACAGTATCCTACAAGATACCGGTATTAAAGGCGCAGAGATATACAAGTGATGAAATTTTTGACAAAAACTTATTATTTTTGATACCATTTTATATTTTTTCGTATGAGAGTAGATTCATGGAAATTGAAGAAAATGAAGAAAAGCTTCAAGAACTGCGAAGGGAGTATAGTGATATCAAAGCAAGATTAGAGCATCTGTGTCTGGAGGGCAAGATCAGTGAGTATGTAAAGTGCACACTTATTGATATGTCCAAAAAGGTAGTTAGAGAAATTGCATCAAAATATGAGAAGGTCAGGAAGGAAGTGACATCTGTAATGGGTGGGAAGATTCTTGAATACGAAGCAAAAACGATCCTTAAACGTGGTATTCTTGAAGGAAGGATTGAAGGTAGAATGGAAGCTTACATTGGATTGATTAAAGATGGAATTCTATCTATTTCAGAGGCAGCCAAGCGTTTGGATATCAAGGAAGAAGAACTGAAAAAATATTTATAAAATGATAAAATCAGAGGTAGATAGACATTGCTTCATTGGAAATGAAATCTGTTATGTGAGAAAAATTCGAGATGGTTTATCTGAGCAGGTTGGCTGATGATATTAGTCGACCTGCTCAACATTATTTGTCGATACTTGCGGTGAATTTTTATCCCATCACCGTGTATTTTGTGATATAGTAGGAGAAAAAAGTAAACTGAATAGTTATCTGGAGGAGAGTATTGTGGCCGAAGAAAAGTTTATGATTTCCGATGCAGCGAAGATGGTTGCAGTGGAAGCTCATGTTCTGAGATTCTGGGAGGAAGAGTTGGAATTAACCATAGGCCGAACAGAACAGGGACACCGATACTACACCCGAGAAAATTTAGAGGTATTTCAGAAGATTAAGGAATTAAAGGAACAGGGCCTTCAGTTAAAGGCAATCAAGGTAATCCTGAAGGAATTGGAGAAAAAGAAGAATACGCAGGAAGAGGCAGAAAAGGAAGAAACGGGTAAAGAAGAAACAGAAAAAGAAGCGGTTTTGGAGGAAGAAAACGCTGCAGAAGAGGAGGAAACCCGCCAACTGAAACTGGTGCAGAAAAATACAGAAAAGCTAAGACAATTTGAACTTCTTGTAACGGATATTGTGGACAAGGTGGTGAAGGAAAATAATGAGTTCCTCCAGAGCGAGATTGAGTCTGCATTTTCAAAAGAAGTCGATTACATGATGCATATGCAGGAAAAACGGGAAGAGGAACGATATCGAAAACTGGATGAAGTGATCCGGGAGCGGCAGAGAAATGGAAAACAAGTGGCTGCGGCCAAAGAAGGAAGTTTCTGGAAACGGTGGTTTCGATAAAAAAGGACGTATGTGTATGCATTGCCATCCGTCGAAAACATAAAAAATAAGAAGGGGATGGTTATCCCCTTCTTATTTTTATGGTCTCTTAGAATTATTCTGCAGAGATAGCACCTGTTGGGCATTCGCTTTCGCAAGTACCACATTCAAGACATGCATCAGCATCGATGACATATTTTCCATCGCCTTCGCTGATAGCTTCTGCTGGACATGCATCTGCACATGTTCCACAGCTTACACATTCATCTGAAATTACGTATGCCATAATAGATATCCTCCTGATTATTTTGTTTTTTGCGACATCCCACACGGATATCGTCTGCCTACATTCTAATACATCAAGTGTAATTATACAAGTAAAAAAATAATTTAATGTCAGCTATCATGAAAACGAAGGGGGAAAAAGATGCTAAAAGAATTTCTGGATTTTATAAAGACGAGAAAAAAAATGAATTTAACCATCATTATCATAAACATACTGGTGTTTCTGGCTATGGAGATCCTGGGAAGTACCGGGGATCTGCAGTTTATGTACGAACATGGCGTGATGTTTGTACCGGCGGTGCTGGAAAAAGGGGAATATTACAGACTCTTTACCTGTATGTTCCAGCATTTTGGTGCGGAGCATCTGCTCTACAATATGCTGCTTCTGCTGTTCATGGGGGATATGCTGGAGGCGCAGGTGGGAAAGATACGGTATCTGGTGATTTACCTTATGGGCGGAGTTGCCGGAAACCTTCTGTCTATGGCTGTGGCAATCAGGCAGGAGAGATATGTGTTGTCAGCGGGAGCATCCGGGGCAATCTTTGCCGTGGTGGGAGCTCTTTTGTATCTTGTCATCCGTCATGGAGGAAAGCTGGGAGATGTAGGACTGAAGCAACTGGGGCTTATGGCCGCATTATCCCTTGCCCAGGGATTTACCGAGACAGGGACAGACAATATGGCACATCTGGGAGGATTCCTGGGAGGACTGCTTCTGTGTGTTATCTTGTATCATCCGGGAAGGGGCTCTTCTTCTGATACCCGCGCTGTGGATAGATTCTGAACACCAGGTATCGGCAGAGAAACAGTAAATACAGATCCCTGATCAGGCTCACTGTGGAACGTAAGGTTTCCATGGTGAGCCTTTATGATTCTTGAAGCAATAGAAAGTCCCAGGCCGGTTCCGGAGGGCTTGTGGGTGGTAAAGGGCTGGAAGATGGTCTTCTGGTCTTCCGGCATAATACCGCAGCCGTTATCCTCTATGGAAATTTCCAGATGCCTTTTGGAAAGAAAGGCAGAGAGATGGACATAGGGGAGCTGTTTTTTGGAAGAAAGATGCGCTTCCGTGGCATTTCGAAGAAGGTTATCCAGCACCTGACGCAGCTTTACCGGGTCCGCAGGCAGGGTAGGAAGATCTGAGGGCAGGGAATCTGTCTCAAATTCCAGGGGCAGATGATACTGCTTTGCCAGTTCCCGGACATACAGATCTGCCCGGGTAAAATAATCCGGCAGCCATTTCTGGAAATCGACAGGAA
This sequence comes from Muricoprocola sp., assembly GCA_051879475.1. Lineage (GTDB taxonomy): Bacteria > Bacillota > Clostridia > Lachnospirales > Lachnospiraceae > Marvinbryantia. The sequence continues at coordinate 5,607 of JBJEMC010000155.1, forward strand.
CAGTATGTAAATGCATGCCATTGTTAAAACAGGAAATGTCGGAGAGCAGAAGACGCAGGTATTTCATTTCCTCTGTGACGGTATTCCAGTGTTCAAAGGTGTCAACTTCCGGGTGATTGTCTTCAATTAGCTGAAGATAACTGCTGATCAGAGTGACCGGGTTGCGGATTTCGTGAGAAATAGAAGAGATCAGGAGCTCGTATTTTTCTGTTGTTTTCATGTTTAAATCCCTTTCTTTTTCATGCCAACCAGGCGGTGCGTTATCCCTTTTGCGCCGCCTGAAAAAGCTTATTAAATCAACGTTTTTTGACAATTCTTTTATTGACAGAATTGCTTTTGAAACGTATGATAGAAAAAAACCGTTCTACTAATATATACGAAAAAGGAGAAGAAATATGACGGATCAAAATTGTATTTTTTGTAAAATTGCCGCAGGGGAGATCCCATCTGCAACCATTTATGAAAATGAAGAGTTTCGTGTAGTCTTGGACGTGGGTCCGGCAGCCAGGGGACATATGTTGATTCTTCCCAAGGAACACTATGCGGATATCACAGAGCTTCCGGAAGAGCTGACAGCCAAGGCTTTTGTGCTGGCTAAGAAGATGACCGTCAAACTGGAGGCTGCACTGGGCTGTGATGGTATCAACGTATTACAGAATAATCATGAAGCAGCAGGGCAGACCGTATTTCATTTCCATATTCATCTGATCCCAAGATGGAAAAAGGATAAGGTGTCCATTGGATGGAAGCCGGGAACACTGACGGAAGCTGATAAGGAGGAATTACTTTCTCTTTTGGCTGAATAAGAGGGATTTTAAGGAAAGAGAAAAGGGTTGCAGATGAAAAAGGAACTATTCACAGAAGTATATTGCCGGTATAGTAAACTGGTGAAAAAGGCTGTGGTAGACCAGACGTGTGATCAAGAACTTGCAGAAGACATCGTTCAGAGGGTATTTCTGAAATGTTATCAGAGAATTGATACACTGGAAGAGGAACGTCTGAAAGGATGGCTTCTGTGGGTGACAAAAACTGAGATCATTGATTATTGGAGACGCATGGACAAGAAACGGCAAGATCAGTCTCTGGACATGATGATTCAGACAGGAGAGAATTTTTCGGAGGGTATGAGCAGAATGGATTTTGCAGACAGGTTGATGAAGAGAGATTTTGTAGATACGGTATTGGAGAATTTAAAAGAGTATAACGCTCCCTGGTATCAGTTGGTTAATCTGGTAATAATTGACGGAGTAAAACAGGAAGATGCAGCGGAGCGACTCGGCATCTCAATTGAATCGCTCCGTTCCCAGTTATACAGAGCCAGGCAGTATCTCAAAAGAAATTTTAAAGATTACAAAGACTATCTGGACTGACTGGCAACCTGATCAATCAGGCTGGTTATTTTCTCAATGGCATTACTGAGTTCACTCTTTTCCATTGCCTGGACATAGGTGGAAGAGTGATCATATAATTTATGGATGGTTTCCAGAAGTAATTCAGGAGTCAGGACATCTTCTGTCAGAACTTCGCAGAAGCCCTGGCTTTTGAAGGACTCGGCATTTAGGATCTGATCTCCGCGGCTGGCATTAGAGCCGAGAGGAATCAAAAGCGCCGGCTTTCTAAGATCCAGAAGCTCGCAGATGGCATTGGCTCCCGCCCGGGAAACGACCACATCTGCCAGGGCAAAGAGGTCAGCGAGTTCTTCTTTGATATATTCGTATTGAACGTATCCTGGAGTACCATTGAAAGCCGGATCCAGCTTATCTTTTCCACAGAGGTGAATTACCTGGAAATCCTTCAGAAGCTGTGGAAGGATACCGCGGATCGCTGCATTGACATTGGCTGAGCCAAGGCTTCCGCCGATGACCATAAGAACCGGTTTGTCAGAGGTAAAATGGCAGAATTTTCTTGCCCTCTCTGCGTCGCCCAGGCGAAGCTCCTGACGGATCGGAGAACCGGTAAGAACCGCCTTATCTGCCGGGAGACTTTTCAGAGTCTCAGGGAAATTGCAGCAGATCTTGCTGGCAAAGGGCAGGGCAATCTTATTGGCAAGACCGGGGGTCATGTCTGATTCATGGCAGATGACCGGAACATGGTAGCATTTGGCGGCTAAGACCACCGGAACGGCTACGAAGCCGCCTTTAGAGAAAATGATGTCAGGATTGAGTTTTTTTATAAGATGACGGGCCTCACTGAAGCCTTTGATTACGCGGAAGGGGTCAGTGAAGTTCTTCAGATCAAAATAGCGTCTGAGTTTACCGGAGGAAATGCCATAATATGGAATGTGCATTTCTTCTATGAGTTTTTTTTCGATTCCATTGTAGGAACCAATGTAGTGGATCTCGTATCCCAGTTCCTGAAGACGTGGAATCAGAGCCATATTAGGTGTAACGTGTCCGGCGGTTCCGCCGCCGGTTAATACGATTCGTTTCATAATGAACCTCCCAGATAAATGTTGTGATACTCACGGATTGTTTCGTGCTACGCACTCTCACATCTCCGCTCCGCTTCGGTCGGTGCTAAACGGATGTCCCCCGGACATCCAGCACCCTGCCCGCCATTCGCATATCGTGAGAGGATCATCTCACTTTTATGCTCATGTCGGGGCGGGTTCCAAGGCCGTTCGCCCACTTGTAAGCAAGCTTACGTGGGCTCAGACTTTGGAACCCTGGTATCATCATCTTATACCATGAGGAGGAAAAGTCAAGAAGGGACTTTTGCATACATATGAATAAAAGAAAACAGGGGTCTCTGGATCCGGATTTAGAAGCGAAAAAAATAGATGATTTTCTCTGGAAAAAGCTTGGGGAGGCAGCAGATGAGTGGGAGCAGGAATTAAACAGCAAGCCCGAATTAGATGATGTAGAGCCATCCCCGGAGCTTTTTGAAAAGCTCATGAAAGAAATCGAAGAGTTAGAAAAGAGGGAAGCGGCAAAGGAAAAGCCTCAGGAGAGTGTGGACTCTTCTGAGGAATCTGATGCTGGAGATGTATCTGAACGAGCAGAAGTAATAGAAGCAGAAAAGACAGAAACAGAAGAGAAAAAGAAAATTACGTCCAGTCTGGAGGACTTGTTATCCGAGGAAGACAGATTGGCACTGGAAATAGGAAGAAGAAAACTGCGGCGGAAGAAATACTCCAAGATTTACAGAGGTATGGGAGTAGCCGCGGCGGTGTTGTGTTGCGTTCTGATTGTTGGGGTCAGCAGCGAGGCGAATAGGATAAGGATTGCGAAT
>JBJEMC010000156.1:0-1845 GCA_051879475.1 Muricoprocola sp.
ACTCCTTCCTTACGACGTTCTTCCGGCACCAGTGCTATACGGTTCTTTACCGCATCAGCCGGCTTATTGATCACAAGTTCTTTTCCATTCAACGTGATCTTTCCAGACGATTTTCTGTATGCTCCGAAAATAGTTTTACAAAGTTCTGTCTTTCCGCCTCCAACAAGTCCGGCCAGACCGACAATCTCTCCCTTTCTCACATACATATTAATATCTGTTACACGTCCTTCTTTCTCTGTTAAATGTTCAATTACCAGAGATTTCTCTCCAATCTCGCAGACCTCTTTCGGGAAGTTCTCTTCAAAAGAACGTCCCAGCATCTTATCTACGATTTCCTTGGAGGTTGTTTCCTTAGTAATAGGTGTGGTATCAACAATTTTACCACCTCTCATAACGGTATAACTGTCACAGATTTTAAGCACTTCATGAATACGGTGCGTAATAAAAATGATTGCAATATTCTGTGTATCTCTCAGATGATTTACTACACGGAAAAGTTCTTCTGTCTCTGTATCTGACAGAGGAGCTGTCGGTTCATCCAGGATCAGGAAATTACATTCATTCTGAATTGCCCTGGCGATCAAAACCATCTGCTTCTGTGCAAGTGACAGATTTCCACAGATTGTCCGCACATCAATGTCAATATTCAAACGTTTCAGAACTTCACGGGCATCATTGCGAAGCTTTGTATAGTTCATGAAAAGTTTTCCCTTCATATTCATTACAGTGTCATTAAACATAACGTTTTCAGCAACTGTCAAATTGGGGACAAGTGCCATATCAACTTCCTGGTATACGATCTGAATTCCCAGTTTCTTTGCAGCCATAGGATTACGAAGTTCTACCGGCTTACCGTTATAAAGAACTTCTCCTGTATATGTAGGGTTTGCTCCTGCAAGAACCTTCATCAATGTTGACTTTCCTGCACCATTTGCCCCCATAACTGCATGGATGGTACCTGTACTGATTTCAAAATCAACATTACTAAGTGCTTTTACACCAGGGAATTCAATAGAAACATTTTTGGTCCCAATTGTAATTTTATCCATAAACTTCCTCTTTTCGCCTTTCAGTTTTCTCATAATCTGAAAGGAAGGACGTCAAAGCCAAGACTCCAACGCCCCTTCACATTCTCATTATATCGTTTTCCCGTTTACTCCTTTTCCAGTTATAAACGGGAAATGTTTATTAAATAGTATTAACAGCTATTCTAACTTATCTAAAAGATTAGTGTCCAAGAAGTTCTACCATCCAGTCACATGTTGGCATCCAGCTAACATCTGAATAAGATTCAGAAGCTACTTCTGCAAGGTTTTCAATTGTGATACCTTCTTTAGATGTAACCTGTTCCTGAGTTACGATTGTAGATGGAATTTCCATCCAGTCACCGATTTCTGGATAATAGCAGGAAGCTGCTGCAATATCATCATACTGATCAGCCATTTCAAGAGCCAGAACACGGCAAGCAAATTCACCATTAGATGTCCAGTTAGTTGTTGCACAAGCTTTCCATGGAGATCCTTCTGCCTGCATAAACTGAATATCTTCATTACAGATATCTACAGATACCATTGGAATATTGCGTCCATTTTCTGTAAGTGCCTGATATACACCCTGTGCGTATGCATCGTAGCAGCACCAGATACCATCGATTTCATCATCACTGTATTTAGCAAGAGTAGCAGTTGTTACATCACGCATAGAAGATGTAGGATTCTGATCATCAGTAGGAGCAATACGTTCTACGTTAACAATCTTTCCTTCATCAAGATATGGCTGGTAACCAATCTGGCGACGGTCAAATGGGCTGTTGTATCCAGCGCCCTGCTGTACCTGAAGAATATT
>JBJEMC010000157.1:0-8732 GCA_051879475.1 Muricoprocola sp.
ATAAGTAATGGCGATGATCTTTTTATACATTTCAGGATAATCCTCCTGGAAGAATCGTTCGATCATGCCCTGCAGAAGGCCGTGATGCTCGCCGGACGGTTCAATAAAGCCGTCCTGCTGCGCCAGCGCCCATGCCTGTGCCATATGCTCCCTCGCTGCTTCGACGCGTTTAAGACTCATCAGATTCATAACCGCCACGATATGCAGATAGATCATGGCCACGGGATACAACTGCCGGCTCATGGACAGCGACAGCTCCGCAATGGCCAGAGAACCATTATAGTTTTGTTCCAGATACTCCTTATGCGCCAGCAGATAACACGCCCACAGTTTCAGACCGTCCGGCAGCCAGGAAATAACCTGCTGAAGCTCCGCACCGCAGGTCATGGGCAGATGCAGCAGCACCGAGGATGCCGTAACCGCAAATACACCGATGGCACGCTGCAGCGGCGCATCTTCTGTCAGCAGATCCTTCTGAAAATCCGCCTGAAGCTGTTTGAAGGCATACATGGCAGAATCGATCTGCCCTCTGGCGAAGCTGGCAAAGAAGGCCACAAGATTAGCGGAGCAGCGCAGCGCAGGATCGGCGCTGTCCTGATAGGGTTCCATCGTCCTGACGGCCAGCTCTGCCTGTCCACTGTAATAATAATACTCTCCCAGAGCGATTGCTCTGTCATCCTCGTCTGGAATCGTCTCTATGTATTCGCGGCACTTTCCCATGGGATAGGAGCTGTTCATAAGGGGCATGGCAATGCGGACAGGTACCCCCGGACATTCTCCCGCCCGCTGAAATGATTCATAACTCATTCTGCATCCACCTCTCTCTCCTCCTAAATTTGAGAATACCACCGCTGTTCCCACTGCGAAATGCGCATCATGCTTTACACAATATGATACATCTGTGCATCTCGCAAAAACGACCATGGTCCGTTTCTTAGTCTGTTTTATTTTATTATAGCCCACAGAATAAACCATGTCAATCAGCTAGCCGACATGATTCTTTGATTCTCAAAGTGTCAGTTACTGTTCACGTACGTTCCAGTAACTCCTCCTTTTCTACTTGAATGACTGTTCTTCAAATTATCTCAATTCCGGTCATTCTTTTCATTTTACCAGGTTGACTGTAATTCGCAATATCCTGTTTTCGGTCATTTTCCAGTAACTATTTCGATGACTGTAATTCATTTTTTTAAAATTGCAGTCATCTCTTTATCCTTTTCTGGTTGACTAAAATTCACAATATCCTGTTTTCGGTCATTTCCCAGTAACTATTTCGATGACCGTAATTCATCTTTTTCCCATCACAGTCATTTTTTATGCTTTCTTAGTTGACCTTAATCTAAACATTCTCAAATACGGTCATCTGGCAAGCATACGAAACTCCCCATCTGCATACCAATCACCTTCGGTGATGGCTTTTTCATTGCAGAACTCGGGTTTTGCAAAGCAAAACACCTCGCGGGACAGTGGCACCTGAACAGTAACCTTTTTCTTATATTTTGACGAATAGAACAAACACCAACTATATACAAAATCACCGTTTTAAGTTATAATATCGATAAAATATGATTAGTGCGTCATAAATGAAAAAGGAGTATTTGAACACATGCAATATGTCATTGCTTTTCTTGAAGGAATCATCACTTTCATATCCCCATGTCTTCTTCCCATGCTGCCGATTTATATCTCCTACTTTGCAGGCGGCGGAGAGCAGGATACCAGAAAAACACTGAAATGTGCTTTTGGATTTGTTACTGGCTTCACCCTGGTCTTCGTAATGCTTGGTGCATTAGCCGGAACAGTCGGAAGCTTTTTAAGAGAATATCAAACCGCCGTGAATCTCATTTCCGGTGTAATTGTGATCATTTTTGGTTTAAATTATCTTGGCGTGTTCAAAATAAACCTGTTTAAAGGCACCGGACATTCTGTGAATACAGATAATATGCGATTTTTTTCCGCTATGATTTTCGGAATGATTTTTTCCATAGGCTGGACTCCCTGCGTTGGTGCATTTCTGGGCTCTGCTCTGATGCTGGCTTCGCAGCAAGGCCACGTCTTAGAAGGAATGCTGATGCTGTTTGTATATTCCCTCGGCCTTGGCATCCCTTTTGTAATCAGCGCAATACTGATTGAGTATCTGAAGTCAGCATTTAACTGGATCAAGAAAAACTATAAAATCATCAACCTGATCAGCGGCAGCTTTTTAATTCTGGTTGGGATTCTGATGGCAACCGGAACATTAGGAAAACTTATCAATCTTCTCAGTTAAGGAGGATCTATGAATAAAAAAAGAAATTTTGTGATCATTCTGCTTCTGTTTGTTCTTCTCCTTGGAGGCGCCAGCGTACTTTATGCTAAACTGGGACAGAAGTTAACACCGGACCAGCTTGCTGTTCAGGAGCAGACGGAAACAGAAAAAGAATCCGAAGAAACAAATGAAGAAGAAAGTGACTCTCAGCAAGATACAAAGGCTCCGGACTTCACTGTTTATGATATAGAAGGCAATGCGGTCCATCTCTCAGCTTACATCGGAAAACCAGTAGTCCTGAATTTCTGGGCAAGCTGGTGCGGACCTTGTAAAATGGAAATACCGGATTTTGAAGAAAAATATCTGGAAACAGGAGAAACCATCCAGTTTCTTTTGATCAATCTGACAGACGGTTCCAGAGAAACCATTGAAACCGCCTCTGACTACATTGAATCCGAAGGATATACCCTGCCTGTCTTTTACGATACTGATTCAGATGCAGCCAATACCTATCAGGTATATTCCATACCAACTACTTACTTCATTGATTCAGAAGGCAATCTGATTGCGCAGGCCACCGGAGCAATTGATGGAGAAACACTGCAAAAAGGCATAGATATGATAACCGAATAAACCATAGTACTTAAGTCAGGAGAACGGACAAACCACGGGGAAGGAGTTGATTGGCGTTTGAAAGCCACTCCACTCCTTCCCCGTGGTTCTGTTCTTATATCACGAAAATGCAAAATGTCTATGAAATTTTAGTTTCGGATTTCCTGTCTCATAAATCCGATATAGGATCCACCAAAAGCTGCCATCATAAGCGCTGCCAGTCCGGTCAGATGCGGCCATACCAGAAGCATGCTCTGTCCAAAGGACAGATATCCGGAAATAGCACCTTCCAACTGCTGCACAGTAATGACATTGACGGAACGAACCAATGGATTCATGATCGTGGAAACGGCTTCACTGTACAGATAATATGGTGAAATTCTGTTCAGTCCCAGTTCCAATGTATAGTTATCCATCATATTTACCATCGCCTGATACTGTGTCGTAATCGGATATATTGCATTAGCAATGATATTTGCCACCATGCTCATAAAGATCGTGAAGAAAATCCACAATGCGATTACTGCCATGGCTGATGTTGCAGAGTGTCTGCACACTACGGAAAACAATATCGACAATCCCAGCCAGAAATCCATATACACTACAGTAAAGATCAGAAATGCCAGAATACGGAACACTTCTTCTGTCTGAGGAATCAGTCCTGTTGCCATGACACCTACCGCACCAACAAAAATTCCCATAGTAAATACCATGATCATAATAATCGCATTGCCTGCCAGGAATTTTCCAATGATGATGGAATCGCGGTAAATCGGCTGTGCCACCAGGCGGTTCAGTGTACCACTGTTTCGTTCACTGTTGATGGCATCAAACCCCAGTGCCAATCCAACAAATGGACCCATCAGAGCAATAATGCTCATAAAAGACGGTATGGAATTTCCACTGGTTGTGTACAGTTTCAGAAAAACAAAGTTGCTGTCACTGGAAATGGCATCTGCCAGCCCGTTTATCGCTCCGTACAGGCTTGCGATACTTGTTCCCAGAATCAGTAATAAAATAATCTGGAAACGCCTGCTGCGCAGATGATCCGACAATTCTTTATGATACAGAGCCATGAGCCCGGTATGGGCTGTCACACCTTTTCTGGTGTTTTTTTGCACCTTTTCTGTTTGCTTTTCTCCTTTTAATACTGCTGTTGTCATTTTTCGCCGCCTCCCCTGAACAGTTTTTTATGTAATTTACCTTTCTGGGCAGCCTTTCGTGCAGCTTCCTCTGCCTCTGCTTCTGCACGCTCAAAATACATGCGGTAAATCGTATCCAGGTCCCCGCCTCTCTGATGCATATGCTGAATCGTATAACCGTTACGTCCCATGAAGCCAGTCAGTTCCTGGCGAATATCGAATTTCGATTCTACGATAAACATATTTCCTTCTTTCCTGATATTTGACACTCCTGGCTGTCTGCTGATTTCAGCCAGAACTTTATCGTCACACGGGTCTGCCTGCAGCTCCAGAGAATACACGGTACTGTCCTGTACCTGGTTACCCAGTTCTTCAATATCCCCACAGGCAACCAGATTTCCATTTACAAAGATTCCTACTCTGTCACAGATCTGCTGTACCTGATACAATTGATGCGAAGAAATAAGAAGAGTTCTTCCGTCCTCTTTAGACATTTCCTTCATCAGTTCCAACAGTTCTCTCATACCTTCCGGATCCAGTCCCAGTGTCGGTTCATCCATAATAATGATCTCCGGATCTTTCATCAGAACATCTGCAATGCCAAGTCTCTGGCGCATACCTTTGGAATACGTTCCAGCTTTTCTGTCCGCAGCCTCTTCCAGTCCAACACGTTTAAGCAATCCTTCACTGCGCTGCTTTATCTCTTCCTCTGATAATCCGTTCAGCCGTCCGGTGAATGCCAGATTCTGTCTGCCGGTCATATCCTGATAAAATCCCGGATTATCCGGCAGATAACCAACAATCTTCTTGATTCCCAGAGCATTTCTGGTACAGTCCATGCCATGGATCGTGGCTGTTCCTGCACTTGGTTCTGTCAGCCCCAGAAGCATCAGGATCGTCGTGGTCTTTCCCGCACCGTTTGGTCCTAACAGGCCAAATATCTCACCCTTTTTAATAGACAGGTTTAAATGATTAACTGCTGTTTTTTCTCCATAGCATTTCGTTAATCCACTTGTCTGAATAATTACTTCATCCATAGCTTATCTTCTCCCGTATTTTTTAAATACCAATCCAAGTCCTGCTGCCAATACCACAATAATACCTACTGCAGCCAATCCCCAGCTGGTTCTTGTTTTTACAGATACACGCAGACTGGCTGTGGAAGTTGCCACATCATTGGCTGCTGTAACAGATGCCACATAGTCGCCTGTGATTGCATCAGCATCCGGTGTAATATAAGCTGTCACTTCTTTGGTAGCTCCTGCTTCCAGAAGATCAATAGTAGATTCATCAAAGGTAACATCCCAGCTGCTTGCTGCAGAAGAAGTCAGATTCAGATTTGTCAGATCCACATTACCTGTGTTCGTAACGGATAAAGTAACCGCCTTTTCATCATTTGCATAAGCATCTACACTTAAATTACCACTTGGTGTAGAAACTTCTACGCTATAAGCTCCTGTAATTGTAATCTTTAATTCCTCAGAAAGCTTTTCGGAAGAAGAAATAGCAGAAATCGGTATCGTATACTCTCCCTGTTTCAGTGTTTCTGGCGGTGTAATGGCAACGGTTATTCCCTGACTTGCTCCTGCTCCCACATTCAGACTGGCCACTGCATTAGATTCTCCGGATGGAGTAAATGTTACCTGCCATCCTTCCGGTGCTTCTGCAGAAAGGCTGTAGGACTGCTCCGTTCCTTTATTATTCACCAGTGTGGTATCAAAACTGAATGCTGTTCCAGACGGTGCCTGCTGCTCTGCATATTCTGCCGTAAATGTGCTGGCTCCGTTTTCCTCTTCAGATACATCCAGTGTCAATGTCACCGTACTGGATTCTCCGTCCTCTGTCGCTGCTTCTATCGTTACATCATATTCACCTTCCTGTGTACCTTCCGGAACCGTCAGACTTAAAGTTGCCAGACCTTCTGATACCGCACTGGAAGACTGAATATGTACTTTGTTGACCTGTCCTCCATTTCCACGGAAAAATCCTTCCCATCCCTCCGGTAAATCAGTGATACTTAAAGACGCATCCTGTCCAATTCCTGTCTGGTTAATAAAATCCAGATCAAAGGTCGTTGTCTCTCCAGGTTTCACCGAAATACCTGGATACGCTGTACTCATTTCAAACCCACTGACAGATGACACGATTCCTTCCTCTGTCTCAGTTCCCGGTGCTGCATAAACTGCCACTGGAGTCACAAAACTAAGCATACTCATCAATGCTGTTGTCATCCCCAGACCTTTCCATATGAACTGTCTGTTTCTTCTGTTCTCCTTTTTCTCCCTCTGATTCTCAAAATACAACTGTTTTTTTCTCATGATTTTCCTGCTCCTTTACTACATTCTCCGACAGCTATTTTCTTACACTGTCCTTTTTTCCGGTACTACCCTAGTACCTAAATTTGAATTAAACAATAAAAAATAAATGTGCAGGAATTATGATAATATTGTGAACATTTAGTGAATATTTTCAAAAAAGGTCCTTCCATGGCAAATGCCACAGAAGAACCTTTTTATTTCAATACTAGAAAATTAATTCATATTTTTCTACATCAAGCTGCACAGTTCCTTCCGCATGAAAAACAATTCCCTGTGCATCCAATGGAGTAAACAGAACTACAGTTCCTACTTTTTCACCATCATTAATGAATACTTCCAGGCTGTAACGATCCATTACAAAGCGAAGCTTTAACTGTCCATCTTTTGTTTCTACCGGAATATCTCGGCTATGTAAAATATCATATACATATCCAGAAAAGCTTCTGTCCATATGCAGAATTTCTTTCTCTGGTATATAACTGATTTCCGTATGATATTCCTCATTTGCAGCGACAAAAATGCTCAGTTTCTTCAGTTCAGAAAGGTCTTTCACTGTTACTGTCATGTCAAGCATTCTGCCTTCCACACCCTCCAGTGTGAGATCCTGATCCTTTACTGTCACATTCTCATAAAGAACTCTTTTCCCACGATAATTTTCCAGTTCTCTGATTGGATTCTGAATCAGCTTACCATCACGAATGTGCATCTCTCTTGGCATCGTCAGCTGACCAAAATATTTCACACCCTTTGGTACAAATTTGGAATTTGGCCATGCCTGCATCCATGCGATCATGACACGACGTCCATCTGGGGTGAGGATGCTCTGAGGTGCATAGAAATCAATGCCCCAGTCAATTGGTTGCTTCGTTTCCTTATGGAACTGGCATTTTTCTCTATCAAATTCTCCAATCATTGCCAGTGTACCATGACCTACATGGAAGTCTTTTCCGTCCGGGAGAAGTTCCATAGGACTTACCAGAAGCGCATACTTGCCATCCAGTTTATAGAAGTCCGGACATTCCCACATGCCGCCAAGTTCTCTGCTGCTTTCAGCAATCACACCGCAGAAGTCCCAGTTTATGGCATCTGCACTCTTATACAGTGCAATCTGACCATTTCCGTCTTCCTTCATACCAGCTGCAACAGCATAAAACGTACCATCTTCTTCCTGCCAGATTTTCGGATCACGAAAATCTACTGTACTGCTTCCAGCCGGAAGTGTCTCTGGCTGAATAACCGGATTTCCTTCGTATTTTTCATAATTTACACCATCACCAAAAGCGATACACTGTGTCTGTCTGCAGCTTTCTCCTGCTCCGGTATCTGGAACCGTCTGCACACCAGTATACATCAGAAGATGTCTTCCATCTGCCAGTTCCAGCGCACTTCCGGAAAAGCATCCAAAATCATCATAGGTCTGATCTGGTGCCATAGCTGCCGGGAGTCGTTCCCAGGTAAGCATATCTTTACTTTTTGCATGTCCCCAGTGCATTGGTCCCCATTCATTAGAATATGGATGGTATTGGTAAAACAGATGATATTCACCTTTATAGTAAGAAAGACCATTTGGGTCATTGATCCATCCGCATCCCCCCGTCAGGTGAAAAGCCGGGCGTTCTTCCTCTGTAATACAATTAAGTCTTTCTTTTTCAAAAGCCCTCGCTTTTTCAAGTAATTCACTGTTCATAGTTGTTAATCCTGCCTTTATCTGTTAAAACTTCTTGTTGATTCTCCCTGTCGGAATGTAACATCTAAAATAATATTTTTCCGTTCAGATGTTTTTCCCTCGATTCGTTCCATCAATATATCCACACAAGTCGTTGCCAATTCTTCAATAGGCTGCACAATTGTGGATAAACTGGGATATGGCAATTTACTGACAAATGTGCCATCATATCCCACTATTTTAAAATCCTCCGGATACTTCCTGCCTCTGGCCTGCAGTTCCCGAATCAAGGTAACTGCCATAATATCGGTGGCAAAGTAGCCATCCACCTGTGGGTAATTGTCTGCAATATCCACTGCTGCCTGTGCATAATCCGAATATTCAAACCCATTCCATTTCGTAAGATAATTGTAACAAGGAATGCCTTGCTTCTTCATAATCTCTTCAAATACTTCATGTCTCTTATTAGAAGGTGTAGTGACTCTGCGTGTACCCGTACACTGTAGCACGCTCCTGCAGCCAGCCTGAATTAACGCTTCTGCTGCCATTTTGCCGCCCTTTTCATGATTTACTGCCACACAGGGAATGTGTTGTCCCAATCTACGGTCCAGTGCAACAATCGGTCGGTCCAAACTGCTATACTGTTCGGTGTCCAGTGTATGTACACCCGTAATAATTCCATCTACTCTTTGCTGCTTTAACAGATCGAGATAGTGAGCCTCATAATTCTGTTCTCTCCATGTATT
>JBJEMC010000158.1:0-8708 GCA_051879475.1 Muricoprocola sp.
ACCTCGGGTTTTGCCAAGCAAAACACCTCGCGGAACAGTGGCACCTGAACAGTAACATGAAAATACATAACCATCCACTTTATTCATTGCGCCATGCCCCATCATCTTTTAATGTATATATGTATTTACTATTCCCCATTTTTCTCAAATCTCCATCAAATGAATAAAAAGCAATCTTTTCTCTGATGCAGTAATCATAATATAAACAATCATTAATATCTGCCAAATCAATTCGATTCAATATCTGATCCATGTCGTATTCCCCGATATTATTAATCTCTGCAAAGTGGCGAAGATCATTAATAGCCGATTCACACATTTCTTTTGTTTTTTCAAACATTTTATCTGATCGAAATTCTTTTAATTTTCCAAATCCCGGTAGTTTCTGCTGTTTCCTTTCGCGATTCGAATATCTCAGTCCCGCTTTTTCTATTGCATTGATAAGCTCTAGCATCTGTTCTTCACAGGAAATAATCTTAATATCTTTTTTTGAAATATCTCCTAATAATTCTGTAGCTGCTTTTACCTGAGTCTTCTCATGTACTGTTTCTGGTATTCTTGTCACCAATAATTCAAACCATATACATGTATCTAAAAAAATCATTCAATAAGATCCTCTCTGTTCAATAATGCTCCTTCTCTGATAAATCTGATTTTCTTCTCTATTTCTTTATTTGCGTTTTTTATTTCAATTTTCTTCATGATATCTTTACCCTGCTCAAAAATCAAATCACCGATAATCGGATTTAAAAATGCAGTAATCACGTAATTAATCCCCTTAAAGTCCAGAAATACCTTGTCTTCTTTTTCCAATACATGGTTAATTTCCTCTCTGCATTTCATTCCATCCATATAAGAAACTGCAACATCACCAGTAATATAGTCTTTCACTACAATATCCTTCATCTCAGCACCTCCCAGAATTTTCCTCGTAACTATATTCACATTGTAACACGTCACATTTAAATAGTTGTTACTTATTTTTGAAATTTACATATTTTTAACATTCCCCCACATAATACCCGATTTCTGCAAAATGAATCTCATCCGACAACTTGATCGGTACCTGTTCGTTTACTTCAAGTCTCCTTCCATTTAAGAAAGTTCCGTTTGTAGAGTTCATGTCACATAGCGTATATCCACTTTCTGTCTTGATGATCTTTGCGTGAAGGCGACTAATAGTAGGGGCATCTATACATAAATCTACTTTTCCCTTCCGTTTTCCGATCAGGTATTGATCTTTTACCAAAACAAGGCTGTTGCGTTCTCTGGAATTCATGCTGATCAGACCAAGATGGGGCTGATACTCTTCTGTGCCTTCATTCAGTACCATGGTTGCTCCGAATTCTATCGTTTCTTCTGGAAATTCCTGTATTTGTTTCTTTAAACTTTTTGATTCTGTTTTTTTCTTCTCTATCGCCTCATCTTCTTTCAATTGGCTTTTTTCTGGTCGTTTTTCTTTTTTCTTCTCGTTGAAATCAGGCTTTTCTTTTTTCTCTTTCTTCTGAGAAGACACACCGTATCCTGTTAAACCGATCAGTAAAAATGTCAAACCTCCTGCCTGAGTTACCTCTAATACACCAAACCAAAATGCCAGATAAATGAGAAGCAACATCATAATCAATACACCGCTCCAAAACAACAAGACTCTATTTCTTTTTTGTTGTTTCGGTTGGAGGGGTTCTTTCCAGACTGGTCTTATCTTTTTTGTTTCCTTTTCTTCTATTTTTGTTTCTGAGATAACGTTCTCTTTTTCAGGAATCTCCTCTTCTTCCCGGAAAACACTTTTCACCGGTGTCTCCTCTTTCATTTCCCCACTTACTTTCTTTAACAATTCTTGCAGATTATAATTAGGGATCTTTGTCTGCCTGTAGATCTCATATCCTAAAAGAACTGTACGGTCATCCTCCTGGTTTAACGTATGCAAGATGTATTCTGCCAGCATTTCAAAGGATTTCCCAAGATCCCCATCATGGGAAGGGAGATAACAAAAGAAAGGTTTTCTGGACTCCACATCCAGATAAATCCATTCCGGTTCCAGAATCAGCTTATTCCCATCGAGGAGATATTTCTTAAGTTCTCTTAAAACACTATATAGCCCTCTCAATATAACCTTAATCTCAGCTTCTCCTAAAGTTTCTGTCTCAAACAACTGCTTCATGGATAAACGAGAGGTAATGTCATAATAATATTTTGCTCTGCAATTGACATTTTTTACAGAAACGGGAAGCAGACCTTCAATATTGTTTTCCGAAAGCATCCGTACCTGATAGCCTTCTACCCGGACGGTGTCTTCTATCTCTGGTATCATATAGTTATGTGACATGCTTCTTTCAAATACTGCCTGCATTTTATTCCCCCCGTACTTTTTTTATTACTTTTACCATGCTTCTGATCTTCTGTATTCTTTTGGATGGTCTCTCTAACGTCATGGTCACGTTTGCTTCCATGGGTATCTGACTGCTTCCAAAGAAAATTCTTGTCATTCCTGGTATATAAAAGCTGCCCTGATAGGAAATCTTTGCTGTCTTCTTATCCTCTGATACAGTCCCGGCCACATTTCTGGTTCCTAGCATCCTGCACTTTACTAATTTTTCCGTCACACCTGACATATTACTTTCCATATCATCCACTCTAAGGCTCGCCGCACAGGCAGCTTCATGGGCTGCTCCCTGCAAAAATCCCTGATCATGGCAGTAAAATCCTATGTAAATAATAGAAACCAATACCGGAAGAATGATTCCCATAAGCAGTGCCAGTTCTACCGTATAACTACCTTTTGCCTTCATACTTCAACACCTTCCTCTACTTCATAAACCCGATCCAGCACACATAAGCCACCAGTAAAAAAGGAGCAAATGCAATTTCCGTTTTTCTTCCTGCTTTTCCAGAGACCAGTAAAATCAATATATATGGCATGCAAAGAAATAATGCCAGAAATAACATCGCAGCTGTATCCCCTACTCCCAGGTAGCATCCGCACACAATCAGCACTAAGCCATCCCCATAACCAATTGCTTCATTTGTCATCCTTGCTGTCACCAGCATCAACACTCCCGGAATACTTCCCAGTAAAACTGTCAGCACCGCACTATATCTTTCCAGACACAGGGAAAACAAAATCCCCACCACTTCAAATATCACCGCATCTCTTACATCGATGTATTGCTCCCGGCTGTCGATCCATGCTTCCCACCCCAGGAAAATCAATAAACAAACTAATTTACACTCTATCAAAAACTCCATGTCATCCTCCACATTTTGAACAGGGCTTCCAGTCCTCCACCTCTGAAACAGGCACTGTTTTTACCGTTCTTTTCAAACCACTGCAGGATAAAGAAGAATGATATTTGTTTCCATAGGGTGAAACATAAAGTGTATCCCCATCTCCGCCACATTTCTCACAGGCATGATATTTTCCCCCGCTTGTATTGCGCAGATGAGTCAAATCACTCCTTGATACGGTCTGTATCTTAAGCTTTATATGGGTACAATTCTCATCTTTGTGATATACATGCCCCGTTTCTGTGACATATACCATTTCCTCAGTATCTTCTGTTTCTCCTTCTCCCTCGGCGGATTCTCCTATCTCGCCCTCCCTGCCTGTCCAGGCTCTCACTCTTGCCCGCATCACAGAGGTAACCTTTTTTACCGGAAGGATCGTGTATGTATGTGCCGGTTTAAATGTTCCCGCCAGGTCGATCAGATTATCCTGAAAGGAGGTCTGCAGAAGCTGGAAACTCCCCTGCTCACTTCCTACTCCTGTCTGACTTAGAATTCTGTTTTTTGCATATGCTGCAGATAAGCCCCCCGCAATCGCCTCTGCCGCTACTCCTTCCCCGGCTGATACACCCATATTCTGAATATAGGCATATCCCGCCATCTCTTTTGCCGTATCCTGCATACCCGCCAGAAGTGCTGACGTATTCGTCTGAATAGATGCAAACTGCAGCATTGCCAGCATTCCAAACAGGAACCAGGGCAGCACCAATGCCGTTTCCACCGTCATACTTCCAAAAAGGAATCTTTGGAAAAGGAATCTTCTCTCCCTGACAGGGTCTTTTTGATTCCTTGCCGGGATGTTTTCCTTTCTTTTATATTTTTTTATTCTTTGATACCCTGACCAGGGAAAAAACATACCTCTTCACCTCCTAATATGCAAATGTTCCTGTTGCTTCATACTGTACAGATGTCGTTCCGGTTTTTAAAAATGCCCTTGATACCCGCAGGAATAACGGTGGTATCGTATACTCTGCACTTGCTTTCATTTTGACAATAGCCTGATCTGCCCGAAATCCCTGGTTAGATGTATTTTTTCTGATATATCCTTCCATAAGATCCAATGCCCTCATAGGATAACTGCTGGTCTTTCCCATGGCAAAAAGAACCTGAAGATAACCGGCATAATCCAGACCATCTTCTGCAGAAGTTCCTCCCTTACTGCCATCTGTGGCATCCAGCAGCTCCACCAGCTGTGAAATCGAATCCAGATCCAGTTTCCAGGTCAGATCGGTCTTTGTAACCGGTACCCTTCCTCCTGAAAACAAGATACGAAGATCCATCAGACTCTCAGCATACGCCCACACCAAAATCAAAGCATACGCCGTTACTGCCTGAAGTCCCGGTATCGGAATTGCTCCAACGATCAGTGCGGCAAGAGCATCTGCCTGAAGCTTCTTCTGTGGATTTGAAGAAAGATACACAAAATTGGATCCTTCCCTTAAAAGCAGAAGTCGTTTCACAACACTTTTCAAATTCGCTTCATCAGATAGTTTTCCACAAAGAATATACTCTAAGGCATAATCCAGCGGCTCCTCTTTTTCCGCATCAGTAAAAAGACTGTATCGTTCAAACAAATATTGCTGAAACAACAGATTGGCCGTCAAACCACTGTGTTCTTTTTCAACCGGTAAATCCCCCTTTCTTCGAGATCTTCTTGATGCGATATCTGTGGTCAAAGCCTTTTGGGATATTTCTTTATTTCCCAGTACCAGACTCATAAGCCCTCTCTGTTTAATCTTTTTTATCACTTCCAGTGGATTTAAAGAATCTGGCAGAGATGGTGTACTTTCCTCTTTAGGAGCTGCCTCCTCGCCATTTTCTAAAAGCTCCTTTTCCTGGGCTTTCTGTTCCTCCTCTCTTTGTTTTTCAGCTGCTGCCTGTTCCTTTTGAAGCGTTTCCAACTCTTCCATAATATTCTTATCACTTTGTTCATATAATTCACCGGCCTCTTTCAGCTGATTTCCCTGCTCTCTTCGTTCCATCCATGTAGCAATACTCTCTGTCGCCAGATTCTCCTTCATAAATCCCACTGCCTGTTGATAAAAGGCTGCTCCATTCTGATCTGTTGCCAGCTGTACTCCTTCAATCCTGATCTGATCCAGGCTCAACCTGAAGGGATCATAGCCTCCAAGTAAGTGTCCTTTATCAGGTTCTACATTATAGCTCATGTAATCTGTGAGCTTTTCCCTTAATTCTTCAGTGCTGTAGCTTCCATTTCCACAGGCACCATCCAGAAAAAACACATCATATTGCTCCAGAACCTCATTTTCAAATTCACCAAATACAGAAAATAATCCCATGTCTAACGCTGCCGCTGCTTTTGCTCTCGCGCCCTGGATTCTCGCGGATTCAATTGCCGTACAGAGCAGGGACAAAAACAGGATACTGACCAGACTCAGGAACACTGTAATCGTCCCTTTACATCTGTACGTTTTCATTGCTTCCTCCTTTTTATAAATGCCGAATTCCAAAGACACCATACGGATTGTTTCGTGCTACTCACTCTCACAATTCTGCCCCAAATTCGGATATCGTGTGACATACATCCCACTTTTATCCTCATTTTGGGGTGGGTCAAGAAGTCACCAAATCACTTATGTGCAAGCACAAAGTGATTTATGACCTTTTGACTCTGGTATCTAAATACTGCTGCTCTGACTTACGATTTTACTGAAAATACTGTTTACCAGACTGGTAAGCTGATTTTTGAAGATGATCACGAGACCAATGAGAACTACAAGAATCAAGATTATTTCCACTGTTCCGATTCCGTCATCTTCTATACAAAACCTTCGGAGAAACCTCATCATACTCTCACCTCCTTTCCATGCTACATCCAGTTACTGTTCACATACGTTCCAGTAACTATGAAAAAGCCATGCAAAACACCTCGCGGAACAGTGGCACTTGAACAGTAACCATTTCCACTCTCCTAAAAGGAAAGCACCGCTGGAACCATCAGAATTACAAGTACCACCATCAGCATAAGAATCATGGGAAACAGCAATTTTGTACCTGCTTCTTCTCCAAGCTTTTTCGCCAGTTGCCTGCGATCCTCCAGAGCAGAAACTGCCTCTTCCAACAGAAGTTCTCTTAAGCCTTCTGAACTTTTCTGCAGACTTCCGGATAAAGTTGTGCCCAGTTTAATGTAACAGGATTCCCCACATCTTCTCCCAAATCTTTCATAAGCCTTTGCTTCCGGGATTCCGCTTTTCATCTCATTGCAGGCTGCCAGCATTTCTTCATAGACATACCGCACCTGCGTCCTGGAACCTTCTTTGTCCCTGAGATTCTTATATTCCACAGCGATTTTTTCGAAGGCATTCTGAATAGTAAGCCCTGTATCCAACAGCAAACCAAGCTTAAACAACAGATCCGAATAATCCAGCAGCAATTGCTGCCGACGTTTTTTCTCCATTTCTTTGATCTCGCTTTCCTTGGCATAATAGGCAAAGCATGCAGCCACAAGAACCAGAACAGCCAAAAGACCCGTAACCGGAGTTTTCCTTTCTATCCAGCTTACCTTATGTCCCTCAATTTCTTCCGGAAGCTTCATGGTCGTATTTTCTATGCTGGATGCTTCTGTTTTTTCTAACTGTTTCTGCAAATCATGGATCAACTGTTCTTCAGAGGTTCTTTTCTCAGGATACAGCATCAATCCCATCTGGCGCGTCCACTCCTGATCTTCACAAGTCATGATTGCTGTCAGCTGCAGGAGTTCCCCTTCTTCTGAAACATCCTGTATCACCCCATCTTCATCCAAAAGTCCCTGTGGTTCCTGTATCCACTCCACCAGAACATCTCCATTATGAAGTTTTCCCGGAAGTGTAACCTTGCCTCGGATTTCATCAAAAGATTCATTTTCTCCTAATAAGATTTCTTCCAGTTCTTCTGCCGCCTGCTGAAGAATCTCCTGCTTTTCATCAAATGAATATTTTCTTTCATGAAGCGTAATTTCAAAATACTCAGAATTTTCTAATTCTTCTATCTCTGCCTCTAATTTCTGAACCGTATTCCCCTGACCTTTATTCGGACGACTGATAAGATTTCCTTCCTGGATCACCTCCTTTCCCAGAGTTACGCCTCCTGTAAATGCCATCAAAACAGTTCCCAGCAATAAAACCATGACTACATTCTGCATTTTCATGATTTCTCTCTTCGGATCATAGTTTCCGGGGAAATGCCCCCGTACTGCAGCTAGCTTACATGCCATCTTATAAAAGGGTATTTTATAGGAAGGTATCTGTTCTTCCTCCGGAATCTTCACATCAGCGGACAGAAGAAACAGCATCCCTTCTATTCCCACCATTACAAAATAGATCCACATACCTACACCTCGATTTCTACAATCTTTCTGCCCCAGAAAAATGCTCCTGCATAGATTGCAAGACATATGGTCATAATGACAATTCCTGTCAGATTATGGTACATTCCATCCATAAAACCCGGAGATACCATCTGTATGTAAATCAAAATCAGGCATGGAACCAGACTCATGATATTTTGCTCCAGTTTCTTTGATGACAAAGCGGTCTGTATCTCCTTTCTGGTTTCTTCCTTCTGCCCTACGCTGTGTATCGTATTTCTGATGATGGCAATAAGATTCCCTCCCGTTCTTTTGGCTACGGAAAAAATCTCTGCGAAATTACGGATATCATCTATCCCGCTTCGTGCTGACAGCCCCAGAAGCAGTTCTTCCAGATTCCGGTTCATTTTCAACTGGTTGACGATATACTGAAATTCCAGAATGATCATATCCTCCTTTCGGTAAATCTGCTGCAATTCCCCAAGTGCATCCTCAAAAGCCTGTTCTACTGAATACCCTGCCGTCAGGGAGGTTGATACAGCTCTCATTCCCATCAGAAACTGTCCCGCCAATTCTTCCTGTCTTTTTCTGCACAGATTTTTCCTTACTTCTTTCAAAAAATAAACAAGGAAAGGCATCCCCAGTAAAAATGCAATCACAGACCGATAAAAGAGATAACTGATCACACCATCTAACAGAAAAAACAAAAGCAAATATTTCACTTTCTCTTCCCGGCTCAGCCGATATTCCGTATAATCCATCTATAACAGACCTGCCCTTTCCATTTTTCTTACATGCTGAAGCTCTCCTTTTCTGATTAAGCTGCCTACGACTTTGTCGCCAGTCTTTTGTGACTCCACAAATTCAAACAATGTATTTGTCAGAATCTCCTGGCGGTCACTGTCATAGCCTGTTATTTCCAGAATCTCCAGCACTTTTCTGCTTTTATCTCTCATTCTTCCCAGATGAATCATGATATCAATTCCGGAAGCAATCTGGCGTCTCACTGCCGTTACCGGTAATTCCATTCCCATCAGCACCATAGTTTCCAGTCGCGAGAGCATATCCTGGGTAGAATTGGCATGTCCGGTAGATAAAGAGCCATCGTGACCGGTATTCA
>JBJEMC010000159.1:0-8645 GCA_051879475.1 Muricoprocola sp.
CCCCCATTCTATGTAAGAATAGAGGTCAGCCACCCTGTAACACGGTTGTTTCCTATGCCACTATTCTATCATGCTATCTTACTTCTGACAACTCATATAATCGTCATATAACCAAGAAAAAAGAAATAGCAAGGATTTCTCTACACTATCCCTCTAATGCCAGGATATCAGCGCAAGTAATTTCAAATGCTTCAAGGGCTTTTTTATGTAGTTCAAGCGTATATGGATATGATCTCCCCATTTCAGCAGCAGCTTGCTTAATAGTTTTGAACTGTACATATACTTTGAAAAGCACCCTCATATAATCTGCATTGCGAAGGGATTGAATCATTTTAATAATGTCCTGCTGTCTGCTCCAAAGATTATTGATTTTATCTTCAATCTTATTCTCCATTTCATCAGCCTTTGAAACATTATCCCCAATTCTGTCAACACACCTACTTGTCTGTACTTTCACCGAACTAAAAGGTACGTTTACAGATGTTGCCATATCCATATACATTTGTTTTTGCTCCTGAAGCTGTTCTATCTCTGCATTCATCCACCTCAACTCTAATAAATATTCCTTTGCTGTCATGATCTAATAACCCCTTTCGTTCAAAAGCTGTTCCAGTTCTGCAATTTTCTTTTCCTGATCATCTGTCCTGATACCACTTAGAATCACATTGCATGTAGCGGTGATGCTATTGGCGGTCTTGGTGTCAAGTTCTCCCTTATATGTCATATTCGCCACCTTTGCAAGTGCTTTCCTGATATTGTCCGGAGTATCAAGTTTCAAGTTGCGTTTTGCCATCTAATCACCACCCTACTGATCTAAATCATCTATAATAATCGTCACATCTCTGTCATTTGGATATTTCTCACCCAACTCATTCAGTGCTTCAATAGCATCATCTACAGAATCGCAAATACACTTTGCAACCGTCAGTTTAGACCCCGGCTTATTTCTTGGAATATAATTCCATAACTGTCCGTATGCTTCCCACTTTCCACCGTCAACAGGGTAAACCATCCCCAAAGAAAACCTTAATTCTGTGGTGCCGCATACTTTTTTCGCTTTAACAATTAACCTATCTAAATGCTTCATTTGTTTCACCTTCAAAAATGTCCCCGGCAAGGAGAAAACCGGGGACATTAACCAAAATAATGATATTATGATGTTGGAATTATTTCCTGATAATAAATTGCTTTCGCTTTATTATCCAGGACAAACGCATCATAGCAGATTCTACCTTCCACCAATGAACCGCTAATTCCAGGTGGGTCTTGATGAATTTTGTAATCTTCCAATTTTGTCGGTGCCACCGTTGCACACGGATGCGCAATCATGAAACCAAAGTTTTTCGGAAGTCTTGCAGCAGGAACCTTGATCACGTTCGCACCGTCAATCATACCAATAACACCCTTGATTCTCAATTCGTTGGAAATATCCGTTTCCATGACAATATCTTTGCACTGCTTCATCAGCAGGTAAATATCAGGGGTGACAACAATAACTCTTCCTGTTTCCGGCACATCCGCATTATCAAGTGCAGCATTACCCTTGATGATTTCCAAATAAATATTATCTTTGGTAAGCTGCACCGCATCCGGTTTTGTTCCTGCCTTACTGCACATTACACCGTACACATAAGAATCAATTTCAGGAATAACAACTTCACGCTGCTGCCTTTCCAGTGCAGATGCTGCCTGAACCTGCATCTTTGTTTCATCAGTATCCAGTTTATCAATAGCGAATGTGAAAGAGCGATCTTTCGTCAGTGTCATTTCTTCTGTCACTGCATCAAGCCCCTGAATCTGACCATATCTGGAATTATTTCCCCCAGTTCCTGCCCGATCATAGTCATTCATTTCCGCTGTAGTTACTTTATACACTTTAATTGTGTGTGCTCCTGTCCAATCAAAATCATTGTTGGTCAGAAGGGATTTCTTACTTTCCGCTGTGAATTTCTCATCAACATACGGCTCAAATTTAGTTGCTAACTGAATAGCCATATATTAAACACCCTTTCTAATTTAGCCCCATTGCCTTTCTTAATGGGTCATCTACCCGAGCATTATTTCTAGGAATTGGCAAGGGGTTTTCGATAATCTTTCTTTTTGTTTTGTCCTGTTCAGTGTTCGCTGAACTTTCTTTGAAACCTCTGGTTTTCTCAATCACATCAATAGCAGCTTTCAGAGATTCTTCATCAGAATATCGAAGAACATCCGCTAAATTTTTCGGAAGTCCTTTTTCTGCAAGAAGTTCTTTCGCCCTGATCTGCATTTCCCTTTGGTTCAATTCTGCTTCCCTTTTGTTCAGTGCAGCTTCACCTTTTGCTTTTTCTTCTGCCAGTCTTTTACTGACAATAGCGTTAACCTGCTCCTGAGTAAAGGTCTTTTCCCCTGTTTCCTGATTGGCTGCCGGGTTTGCGTTCTGATTCATATTCTGGTTTTCCATAGTTTTTATCCCTTCTGTTTTACGTCCAAGGTGGACTATTTTTCCAAACAAATAAGGCATGAGATAACCAAAAAATTGATTATTCCCATGCCTTGATTCCAAGACTAACACCATTTGGTGCGGTACTCATGCCGTATTTATTTACAAATAAAGTACCATATATAGGGGGTGTAGTCAAGAAAAACCGCTTATTTTGTGGAGTTGTAATGTATTGGTACTGTCAAAACCGTATGCAAAAACCCGTCTTTTGGTGCCGTTTCACGCACTTTTGTATCAGGAAACAGCCGTTTCACCGCTGCTTCATGCATCATTTTTTTGTCATGCTCATTCTCTGAATATGTAACTCTGATCTTCATTAATATCCCCTTTCTCAATATGCAATCAATCATACCATTACCGTCCGGTTCAGGTGCTGCAACGCCGTTCCCGGAAGGGCAACAGAATGTTATATAATGCTCATATATCCGTTCTATATTTACTCTTGATAAAATGACTGCCAACATGATAAACTATGGTTGTTCTGGTCATATGTTTATCATGTGGCAGGCCTTTGTTTAATCTCTGTGATTATTCAAGGGCTTTTTTCTTCTGGCACGTTCTGCACGTTTTCCGTATATGAATCCAAATTGAAATGCTTTCCACATCCACATAGAAGGCCCACTAAAATGATAACGTTTCCTTATACAAGCTTGCAAATAATAGAAATCAAAATAAGGTATGCAGTCATAACCTCTATTCATTATTTTTTCAGTCACATCATCTGAAAGTTTTTCATAGTATTTCATAAAACATTTACCCCCCTTTTATCCAAGTAATCCTCTAAGGAAAAAATAAACTAATCTGATTTTTCTATCATCTGCCATTTCCAACATTTCAATAATCTTCTCTTTCATTATCCGGCTCTCCCATTTCTTCAATCAAGTTTTGTGTACGATATATCAGTTTCCCATCTCTACAGATGATATTCTCATTATAAGCAGGCATAATAAAAACATTATCGCCATCCAATCCTCTCAACCACCGAACCAAATAGATCATAACCAGATCGGCACGTTCCTCGCTGTCGTAAACACCAAGTTCTATAAGATGCTTTTTCATTCCTTTATTCTGAACGTCCTCTGAATTTTGAATATAATCTTCAATACTATAAGCAATACCGAAAATCTGATTTCCAACTCTATGTATTGGCATACAATCAGCAGCATTCCAAATAGCATTCATTTCTTGATTAAAAACATATTTTTGCATTTTCTGTGTCCTTTCTTTAAATCATTACTATTTGTTTTGTTGTTATTGTTGGTATATATAACCTACATACTAACAAAACAAACAAAACAAATAGTGGTATATAGTTATATGTTTTCAAATTTATGTTTCTTAGAACCACTTCCCCAATCAATACCTGTATGTACAATTTTATCATTGTATAGAAACTCATTGATTGTTGTAAGTTCTTTTCCCAACCCTTGAGAGGTAAGATCAATCGGTGTTCCATATTCCCGGCTTTTATCCAGAATTTCGTTACATCTTCCTTGCCAAATACCTTCATTTTCTTCCAGAAGTTTCAGCAACGTTTTTCTGATATTTCCGGTCAGGTATTCCGCATACTTCTTTTCATTTTCCAACTGTTCTGCTGCCAGTTCGTAAGATTCACCTTGACGTACCCATTTGTAAGAATTTTGATTAAATACAATCGGATATTCTTCATAAGCCACATCTCTACCAGTAACAGACATTTTAGTGAGTGCATCACTACGCTTTTCTTTTGTAAGAATGATCATATCATCGGCGGCACCTGCTACACCAAACGTACCAGTAATATTTGAAACCGGGTCAGATGTGTCAATACTTTTCCTGGTATGTGTTACAAGAACAATTGCAACACCATGCTGATCAGCAAATTTTTTTAATATACCTGCTTCACGAGAATCTAAAGCGTATGGAGCTTCTTTTCCATTTGGTATCCCCCGTATTTTAACAAACGTATCAATAATAATCAGTTTGGTCTCCAAGTGATCATTTAGAAAATCTCCCACATATTCTATAAAACCATCACCTAAAGCAGGTGCGTCTATTGCTATTTCTAGTCCTGCCGGGAACGGCTTGCCGTCAGTTATTTTCAACATACGATCTTTCAGTCTGTCAAAACGGTCTTCCAATGCCAAATATAAGACATTGCATTTATTTGTGGTAAATCCGAGAAAAGGATTTCCTTCCGAAACTGAAATACTCATGTCAAGCATCATCCATGATTTACCATATTTGGGCGGGCTTGCTACGAGAGATAACCCTACTGGAATTAGACCGTTGATTATAAATTCCGTTGGCTTTACATCTATGTTGAAAAGTTCAGCAGCGTTCATTGTGTTCAGCTTGCGCTCCTGCATATCTTCAAAAGTTTCATCCCTGAGAATCACATCCAATTCGCTGTCAGATAAAGGCTCATTAAAAACAAATACGTTAGTATTTGTAAGAATACGTTTAATCTGTTCTTTAGTAAATCTGGTGTTATGTATCAGATTCTTAGCCATTCTTGACAGTGTATCATTTCTCCCACCTTCCGACATACCAAACGGTTCTGCATTAGAATTTACAGGATAAAGTTCTTTCGGTACTTCTTGAATATGATCAGGCTCATAATCGGGGGGAAAGCGGTCAACCCCATTCACTCTTAGCCGAATATAAGTTGAACCACTGTGAATATCTGCAATTAAACCAACAGAAAGTTTTTTATTCTTACCGTCTTTAAAAGTCCAATCCTTTGGGATTTTCCAGAAACTATGTATATGTCCATTGGTTGGGTTTGTTAAGATAAGAGTATACCAGCCGTTTTCATCTGCCATTTTCCAGAAGCTATCTGATAGTTCTTGAGAATCAAAACTGATATCAATAAAGCTATCATTAAGAACCGCTCCGAAGTTTTGATCATTACAGACTTCTTTCCATTGGTGCCCAGGCTTATCTTTAATTTTCTCAGATGGTACACTATCACCATTGGTGTCAAGCTTGCCATGAAAATATGCTCTAAAGACTTCTTCATTTCCTTCCCATTCGCTCACGTTTTTTTTTTCACCACCTTTCATCATTGATTTTATAAATAGCACATTCCTTTGTCTTGGTTACATCTGTTAAGGTGCTGCAACACCTTATTAATCTGGTAGTTCTTCTGTAGCCATACTCAATACACGCTGAAAGCCCGGAAATCCTGAACCTAAATGAGCATACAGGCCACCGATTTTTAATCTATCCGTATAGCTGTAGTAAGTCTTTGTTCTTTTACCTCTATTTCCATGTAAATCTTCCCGAACCACCTTGTATTTGTATAGCTTACACATCTTATTCACCGCCTTCCAAAATATCAGTAACCTTTACACCTAATGCAGATGCTAATTTTCCCAAAGTGGCAATTTTACAATTACCGACTTTCATTATTCTGCGATATGTAGCATAACTAATATCTGCTGCACTGCACAGGTCATAGGGATTCATTTTCTTTTCAGCCATTAACAACTGTACCCTGTCCTGACTTACTTCTAAATTTGTCATTACTGCCATTTCTTCAACCTCTCTTTCTTAAATATGTTAAAATACAAGTAATCACTTGTGTTGCGATTATAATATCATAAGTAATCACTTGTGTCAATAACGAAATATAAGTTTTTACTTGTTTTTTTCTTTTACTGTGATATAATACCGATAAAGGTAGGTGAGAAAATGACAGTAGGTGAGAATATCCGAAGAATCCGGAAAGAAAAAGGATTGACCCAAAAGCAATTAGGCGAACGCTTAAATATGACCCAATCAGCTATAGGGCAATTTGAGAATGACAAAACTTCACCCAAAATAGAAACCGTAGATAAAATTGCATCTGCTCTGGGGGTGAATATTGTTGACATCATGGAACAGTTCACAATAGAGCAGTACAAGACTACTTCCGAATATCAGAAGTTAGAAAAATCTGTATATGCACAGGAAGGTATTATCGCAATTCTAACTGATATCTATGGAAAAGTAGAAAATAAATACATTGAAGGACAATACGGTTCTGGGGATTATTACCTAGTCGGAGAAGGTGAAAAACAGTTCATTCTATACGATGGTGATATAGATGCTCTGTACAAATCAACAAAGGCTTCTATTCCTGCTCTTGTAGAAAGGATGAAAGACAGTAGACCAGAAAAAGAAGTTGTCAGAGAATATTTAAAACAACTAGATATTCCAATATCTGGTGATCAAATTCCTGACCGCTTCAAATAAATGTAAAAAAACCGCCCCTGTTGCAGCAGGAACGGTTTTGAATAGATGTAACCCATAAACCAATAAAGGAATATGCGATACTTCCAAGACAAAAACAGTATAGCACATTCCTTTGTTAAATGCACCCATTTTTAAGAAAGGATGTGCTTATTTTATGAAATTACCTAACGGTTATGGTTCTGTCCACAAATTGCCAGGGAACAGACGCAAACCATGGAGAGCAAGAAAAACTGTTGGATGGGACACAGATTTTGACGCAGGAACCTGCCGTCAGAAATATGTCACTATTGGCTATTATGCTACCCAGAAAGAAGCACTTCTGGCACTTGCTGAATACAATGCCAATCCATACGATATTTCATCCAACACAATTACTTTTGCTGAAGTATATGAGAAATGGTCAGCAGTTCATTTTGAAACCATTGTACCGTCTGCCAGAAGAACTTGGAAGTCTGCTTACAGTTATTGCAAGCCACTTTACAATATGCGTATGAAAGATATCCGGGTAAACCATCTGGAACAAACCATAAAAGATGCAGCCGTTGGAGCAAATACCAAAGGGCGAATGAAAAGCCTGTTCAACCTTATGTACAAATATGCACTAAAGCATGAGATCGTCGATAAGAACTATGCTGCCATGTGTGACAGCATCAAGAAACCAAAGCCAGAAATCGTAAGGATCCCATTCACTGAGACAGAAATTCAACAACTCTGGGATAATATAAAATTTCCGTTCGTCGATATGATATTGATTGGAATTTATACCGGATTTCGTCCACAGGAACTTGCTATTTTAAAAATTGATGATATTGATCTGGAAGCTGAAACCATCATAGGCGGTCTGAAAACAGATGCCGGCAAGAACAGGACAGTTCCTATTCATCCGCTGATTACTGATCTGGTAAAAACAAATTACGATCAGGCAGTCCAAATGAAGAGCGAATATCTCTTCAATGATGAAAATGGACAGCAAGGAACATGGCTAACCTATGACAAGTATCGTGGGAGATTTAACAAGGTCATGAAAAAATTAAAGATGGAACACCGGCCACATGATACCAGACACACTTTCATTACCAAAGCAAAGGAATCAGGTGTGAACGAATACATATTAAAATTGATTGTCGGACACGAAATCCAGGACATTACAGAAAAGGTATATACACACAGAACATTGGATGATATGCGAAAAGAAATCCTGAAAATCAAATAATAAGCATAGCCTATAACCGGATGAATGCTCATCTGATTATAGGCTATTTTTATTAGAAATTTGTGTATTACCGCTGTGTATTACTTGTGTATTATGTGTGTATTACACAGTAAGATTTGCAAGGATACTCAAAGATTTACACTCTGAACAAACCTTATAAATACTGGATTTCTTAGAATTTTCCTTCTTTAGCAGCTTCTTCGATGGAAACAGCTACAGCTACAGTCATACCAACCATTGGGTTGTTACCTGCGCCGATGAGACCCATCATTTCTACGTGAGCAGGAACGGAAGAAGAACCTGCGAACTGAGCATCACTGTGCATACGTCCAAGTGTATCTGTCATACCATAGGATGCAGGACCTGCTGCCATGTTATCTGGATGAAGTGTACGTCCTGTACCACCGCCAGATGCTACAGAGAAGTATTTCTTACCAGCTTCAAGACGTTCTTTCTTGTAGGTACCTGCTACAGGATGCTGGAAACGTGTTGGGTTTGTGGAGTTACCTGTGATGGAAACATCAACATTTTCTTTCCACATGATAGCAACACCTTCTGGAACGGAATTTGCACCGTAGCAGTTAACTTTTGCACGAAGACCTTCAGAGTAAGATTTTCTGAATACTTCTTTTACTTCGTTTGTGTATGGATCGTATTCTGTTTCTACATATGTGAAACCATTGATACGGGAAATGATCTGTGCAGCGTCTTTTCCAAGACCGTTCAGGATAACAC
>JBJEMC010000160.1:0-8581 GCA_051879475.1 Muricoprocola sp.
GCAGATTTTCGTTTATTCTATTATTCAAGGCCTGGCTTTGGATTCCTGGAATCTCTTCTATTATACAGGGATCGCCCTGTTTCTTTTTGAAAATTCATGCTTTATTTCCAAACAACAGCAGGAGTTTTCGGAAAGAAGCCTCCTGTACAACAACTTAAAGGAGGTATGTGGATGGGAGAATTCCCTACAGCTGTGAACATGGTGCAGTGGCACCCTGCCTTTTTTACTATTCTCCAGATTGAGCTGGAGGATTATGCAGATAACCTGATTTTTGAGAATGAGCATCAGCTCAGTAAGAAACCTATGGAAATTGATGTTATTGTCATCAAAAAAGAAAGAGATATTCCCGTACAGAAGAACATCGGACATTTATTTAGGGGGATCAATATCATTGAATATAAAAGTCCTGACGATTATCTGAGTATCGATGATTTTTACAAGGTATATGGTTATACCTGTTTTTACAAATCGGATACCGGAAAGGCAGATGAAATACCTGCAGATGAGCTGACTATTACCATGGTCTGTTCTAAATATCCTTATAAGCTTATGCGGCATCTTACGTCGAAACGGAAATATACTATTGAACAGGTGGACTCTGGTATTTATTATGTATTGGGTGATTATTTCCCAATCCAGATCATCCTTACTTCTCAGCTCTCGGAGGAAAATAATCTGTGGCTGAAGAGCCTGACTAATAAACTTGATAATTCGGGCAGTACACAGAAGCTGCTTACAGAATATAAAAAACATAAGAGTAACCGATTATATCAATCGGCAATGAATACAATTGTCCGGGCTAATACACCGGCATTTCAGGAGGTGAAAGATGTGTGTGAAGCATTATTGGAACTTATGAAAGATGAGATTGATGCAGCGAAGAATGATGGTATTTTGCAGGGTATTCAGGCAAATATCAGAACTTGTAAAAACTTCAACATCAACAAAGCTGCCACTATCACAAACATTATGAAAGAATTTTCCTTATCAGAAGAAAAGGCGACGGGATATGTTGAGAAATACTGGGGATAGATGACGGACAAACCAATGGGGACGGAGTTGATTGGCGTTTGAAAGCCACGCAACTCCGTCCCCTTGTTTTGGGTTTATGCTTTTACAAAATCTGCTACTTTTTTGTCGCAGCCCTGGATGTGGTTTTTCAGCCAGTCTACTACGTTCTTATTTACAGCAGCTACAAATGCATCTGAAGGTCCTTCTTCCTCTTCGAGCATGTTGCGTAATTCGTCAACTGCCTGAACGAAGGATTTATGAAGTTCTTTATGTGCTTCTAATTCCGGATATTCTTTTTCTTCCTGCAGTTTTTCTTCTGCTGCGAAATGGAATTCTGTATAATCCATAAGGAAATCCAGTGTCTGCACTGCCACGTTTTTCTCTTTTGTGGTGGATAATGCATCTGTTAATTTGTTTACTCTGGCGATCAGTTCCTGATGCTGGGAGTCGATCAATTCATTTCCTGTTTTTAAACTGTCATCAAAAATAATACTCATTTTCCTATCCTCCGTATCCTGACCTTATTCTGCCTCGAAGTCTTCTTTTCCTGCTCCGCAGAGTGGGCAGACCCAGTCTTCCGGAAGATCTGCAAATGCAGTACCTGCCGGGATTCCGTTATCTGGATCGCCTACTGCAGGATCATATTCATATCCGCATGGTCCACAAATATATTTTTCCATCTTTGTTTCCTCCTTTCTCATGATATGGGTTCAAAGTCTATCGCTCCATGTTTGCAAAGCGGACAGATGAAATCATCCGGGAGTTCGCCTTCGTGAATATATCCGCAAACTTTACATACATATCCTTTTTTGCCTTCTGTCTGTGGCTTTGGTTTTACGTTCTGCTGATAGTATGTGTAGGTCATGGTGTCTTTATCACTCATCACGCGGGCTTCTGTTACGGTACAGATGAACATGCCATGAGTTCCAAGATCTACGTACTGTTCTACTTTCAGGGACATAAAGGCATTGATGTATTTTGGCAGGAAAATCAGTCCGTTATCGGAACGGCAGAGGTTCTCCCAGCCGGCAAACTTATCTACTGCACGTCCACTCTGGAAACCGAAGTTCTGGAATACTTTAAATGGTGCTTCTACTGAGAGGCAGTTTACATTCAGAATGCCGGTCTGCTTGATTACGTGGTGGGAGTAGTTTGCCTTGTTGATGTTGACTGCTACGCGGTTTGGATTGTCTGTCAGCTGTGTGACGGTGTTGACGATCAGACCGTTGTCTTTGTTGCCGTCGTTGGATGTGACTACATAGAGTCCGTATCCGATCCGGAACAGTGCTGTCAGGTCATTTTTGTTTGCTGCATCTGATTTGGCAACGTATTCACGACAGAGTTCGTCTGCCATAGCCTCGATCTGCTGTTTGTTTTCTGCGCTGATGGAGGACATAATCTTTACTGTGTTCTTTGTCCAGGTAATGTCCTTACTGTCTGCGAACATCTCTTTCATGACTTTTGCTGCTGTCGGTGCCCAGGAACCGTTTTCGATGAGACCGATGGTGCGGTTCTGGAATGAGCGTTCTGTCAGATGATCGATAAAGAACTTCATAAATGGGTAGATCTCGGAGTTATATGTAGTGGTTGCGAGAACCAGTTTGCCATAGCGGAATGCATCTGCTACGGCTGCTGCCATATCGTCTCTTGCGAGATCATATACAACTACTTTCGGGCAGCCTTTTTCTTTCAGCTTGTTTTCCAGGAGCTGTACTGCTGCTTTGGTATGTCCATATACGCTGGTATAAGCGATTACGACTCCGTCTTCCTCTACTGCGTAGGATGACCAGGTATCGTATTTCTGGATGTAGTGTCCCAGATTTTCTGTAAGGATTGGTCCATGAAGAGGGCAGATCCTGGCGATATCCAGGGTTGCTGCTACTTTTAAGATATCCTGTACCTGTTTTCCGTATTTTCCAACAATACCGATATAATAGCGGCGGGCTTCATCATCCCATGGTTCGTCTGCGTCCATGGCGCCGAATTTACCGAATCCGTCTGCTGAGAAGAGTACTTTGTCTGTGCTGTCGTAAGTAACCATAACTTCTGGCCAGTGTACCATTGGTGCAAAGACAAAAGTCAGGGTATGTTTGCCAAGGCTTAATGTTCCGCCGTTTTCAACGACTACTTTCTTGTCTGTAAGATCCATGCTGCGGAAGAAATTGCCCATCATGGTGAAGATCTTTTCATTTGCCACAACCTTTACATCGGGATAATTTTTTACAAAGTTTTCAATATTGGCAGCGTGATCTGGTTCCATATGCTGTACTACGAGATAGTCTGGTTTGCGGCCCTTTAAAGCGGCTTCGATATTATCCAGCCATTCGTGGGTAAAGTTCTGGTCAACGGTGTCCATTACTGCAATCTTATCATCTACTATCACATATGAATTATAACACATTCCGTTCGGAACAACGTACTGTCCTTCGAAAAGGTCTACTTTATGATCGTTTACACCTACATAAAGGATATCATCTGTGACGTTTTTGTAAACTGCCATAATTCTTTACCTCCTTTTTTATTATCGGTACTATAGTAGCATACTTTTTTTATAATCACAATTAAATTTTCTATTATACCATTTGGGGTTTTCTCTGAATGGTTCCTGTTCACGTTCCAGTAACTGAAAAGGAAAAAGGATGGTCATAATTCGAGTATTAATATTGAAAACGAACTCTTTTATGGTATAATTTCTACGGGTGTGATTATAGGAGATATATATGGGAATGACGATAGAAGACTTATCCAGTACATTAAATAAAATGAATATACCGAAGGATTTGTATTCCATTATGACAGGTGGTTTGCCTAACGAAAAGTTATGTATCGTTAAAGAAGATAAATGGCAAGTTTATTATAGTGAACGTGGGCATAAGAGCGGATTGAAAATATTTGAAACTGAGGAAGAAGCGTGTGAATATTTCTTGGATAAGATAAAGCGATATGTCAACATTGTTGCTGAATCAGGTGTGCAATGAGTGAGATTAAATGAAAGATACGTAATACGGGGGCAAGAATGAAAAAAGGAAGAAGACACATTTTACTTATCTATATTCCGCTTATAATAGGAATTCTTTGTATGATATGTAATTTGTTTCTGAAAAATACAGATGCTTTAACAGGTTATGCCTTGGAAAATCTAAGTATTACTTTTATAGGACTGTTTATATCCATTTGTGGGCTTGTTTATGGTGCCTGCAAAAGATATGGAAAAAGAGATTGGAAGTTGCTTTTGATTGGTCTATTTATCGGATGCTTTTTGCTGTTTATCGGTGGAAAGAATCTGGTATCTTGCGGCTTGGATCAAGTACAAGGGACTACCACGGAGCGAATTACGAGTTGTACCGTGCGTAATACTGTAAGTTTGAAAAGACTGTTTTCTTCATACTATCTTGAGGGCATTACAGAATCAGGGAAAGAAAAAAGTCTTCGGATTGATAGAGCAACTTACTATAATTATAAAGATGAATATGGATTTGAGGTATTCGTTTCTTATTGGGAGCATAGTGGAGTAGTAAAAGAAATCATACCAGAATAAAATTTTCATGGTGTTGACGTATGGAAATTCGGTAAGCAGTGGAATCTTCGTTGACGTGATGAAGAGAGAATATGGTGATGGCTAGTATAAATAAATGAAAGAGAATGGTGTTGTAAGTGACAGAAGAAGAGTTGGGACGATTAAGAGATGCGGTTATTCAGTTGGGGAAACTGGTTCAGGCTCATGGCATAAAGTATTATTTGCCTCAATTAAGACAGTTATCCCGAATGTTGGAATGTATTGATTCTGACGTAGAGCCTGACGAGAAAACAGAGTTTCTGGTTCATTCTTACCGCGATTTGTTTAGACCTAAATGTGGTTTGTCTGAATTCTATATTCATGATGATGATTATGAAACTCGCCGACGGTTGAACGTACCTCTGGATAAGGCGGTTAATACCATGCGGGAAATACTGAAACCGTATATGGATAAATAGGAAGGAGTCCATGTCATTTACAGCAATGCAGACGGTACTTTTTTGTTTCAGGTTTTATACGGTAAGAGCTCATGAGGTTTATATTCCATTATGGAGCTACGAAAGAAGTCAGAGTTTCGAATATTCTCGCTGAAGCTGGATTAGAATAAATTTGTAGCTACATGTGGTTACAGCAATCTTCTTGAATAATAATACTTCTCGGATAATCTGCATAACCACAGATCACATAAATCTCGTCTGCGACAGTGATGTCTCCTAACATGTCCCTGTCACAGTTTTAAGGATCTGTGACAGTAGTTTCGGGTCAACATCATTTGAAATTTTTATTGAAACAGTCCCAAACATGATCTCAATGGCGGGTCTGGTTTCTTCCAGTGGAAGCATTGTGTTTCCGACAGCTGGAGTGACTGGGCTTTGACGATCAGGTATCACCTCAAGTTTTACAACATCCTGTTTAAGAGCTGGCTTATAATCGCCTCGCCCTGTGGCAGAGGGGATATCATAACAAGCTTTTTTCTCGGTCTTTTAACCCAGTTGTAAAAGGTGCCGGGATTGATGTTGTGTTCCGTACACCATTGGTAGTCACTAAGACCGCTGCTGCGGCATTCCATGATAAGTTGGTATTGTTCGTCTGCTGTGCGTCTTTGCGTTTTCATACAAGAAACCTCCATAGTTATAGTAAAACGCTCGCATTTATAGTATCTAGCACCGATACTGTAGTAAAATGCTGGCATCCATCATCTATAATTATGGCAAATTTTGTGATGGTTTTAAATCCACCCTGAAACTAGGCGCTTACCCTTTTCTTAACTTTCTGGCATATTGCATGGCAATCTCCTTATTCCTGTCCGTTCTATCTTTCCTATCATTACTCCGCCCACAAATAGAGCCAAACTAGAGCCATTTTATTAAACAAATGCCGGAAACCCGCATAAATACAGGTTTTCGGCATTTCTGTCCGTTATTCGAATTCGGCTCCATTGTGGCAAAACTTAACGGAATTAATTAATGTTTTGCTAACAATAAGAAAAATTTTTATTTCTACTACATAATTCCCACTGGTCACATGATGAACTGTTGCCAGAATGTTGCCATGGATCAATTATAATTTTACTTCGGTTAAAAATCAATCCAAATTTACTCTTTCTTTCGCTTCCTCCAACTTAGATTTATCAATTGAAATCATCTTTGTAGTCAGACATTTATTATCAACATAATCTACAGTCATATTTGATTTGTGCTGGTGAATCATCAAAAACAAATGAAATTTAAACATCTGTAATAATTTAATTCTTTTTTATAGAAAAATAGCTTGCAGTGAGTATTCGACTATCGTCAAGTTCACCACAAGCTATATTCCGCTTACGCTAAGAAGCCTCATATTCATGCGACCCCTTTCTTTAATAATACTACTTTATTATAAAAAATATTCCTATAAAAGATATGACTGTAGTCAGACTTAAATAAGAACAACAGAAGTGTCACAACTATCGTTATTTCTTCTGTAATATTATATTAGCCTATTTCAATCTTTTCGTCAACACATTTTTATATTTTTTTAAGTCCAAAAACATTTACATCTCCTACTTGTCCATCATATAGACATTTCGCTATTTCACTCTCTATAGATGGTTTTTTATTCTTTATCCCATAAGCATACTTTTTCATTGTATTTGGAACAAAATCTGCAATTTGTAAACCTATATTAAGATCACTTTTCTGGTAAAAGTTAAATGTAGCAATCTGAGTTCTAACAGCATGGTTATTCATACATCTAGTTCCCCTTTTGACTAATTGCTGAAAATAATTAGTCAAACGATTATCTGCCTTTGGATTTTGGGATTCCAAATATATTGTACCTATGGCGTTATGTTTTTCTAAAAAGTGTACAAAGTTCTCTACTATTACTTCAAGACATACAAAATATTCATCATTTAAAAATCTACTATTATATTTTGTTTTATAATCACTCGGATTAATAACCGCAGCAAAAACAGTGATATCTTTTTCATTAAACAGGTCTCCCATGTTACTCCAAAATAATTCACGTTTTTCCTTCTGCCGCATTACCTTATATATGTCCTTTGTTGCCATCCTCAACTCACTCTCATGCAAAACAATATTTTCGTCTGCAAAAATATCTTTTTTTAATTCTCGAATGAATGGACATATTTTTTCTTCATATACGCTTTTTTCAATGACACATCCTCCTAATGCAAAATGTATACTTGGCGGCGTATTCTTAGATTCATCTAAAAACAAATAGTATTCTTTCATTGTTCCTCCTCTATTTCTGAAACTTTTCACTTATTTTTATTAAAGAATCTGCCGCTTTAGGATTTCTCATAAGTTCAGGCAACACAATTTTTAACATTTGAGTTTCTATACTTTCATTTGCCGGTTGCATTTCATTATAAGCTTCTATAACAGCTTTAATACTTTCTTGATCCTTTTTCCTTACATCCTCACTCAAAACATCCAGTTTATATACTATATCATTCAGAATCGATATTATTTTATTGCTTTCATTACCCTCAATTTCATCAATTTCATCCATATCATCTTCATATACAAAACTTAATATCGCTTTTTCCAATCTATCTCTTGTTTCTGCAACAATATCCAAATCTGTCAAATCATAATCAAATGTTCTTATAGAGGATACATCAAACGGAATATTCTCTCCTTTTCGTTTCAAATGAATAATAGGTTTACCTATTGATGTCCGATATCCCATTTCAAAGAAGACATTGGGATTATGTCCTGTCAAATCTGCGATTACCAAATCATAATTATGCAAACTATCCAAAATCCCTTGTGTGATTGAATCTGGCGTATTTTCATGATCAATACGTACTGCATCAAAGCCGCACTTTTCACAAACTGGTTTTATAATATGATTAAATAGTTGATCTGCATTTCTCCTAATATCACTACCCTCATCGCCTATTGGAGATACCACAAAACACATTCTCCGCCCCTCATCATTTTTTCCACTCAATGAATATATCCCTCTCTCTGTCTTATGTATCAGATTATTTTTTTGTAAATTATTAAGTACTCCTGCAAATTGTCCTTCTGTATACTCACCAATTTGACGTGAATTTAAGTATTCCTTCATTTCTTGCACTGAATGTTTCTCTTTATCTCCTAACAAAGCCAATATTTCTTGTTTAATAATAGCACTTTTTGTCATATTTTATCACCTCTTTCTTTTTATTATATAAGCTTCTTGTTTTTTGTCAATATTTTCTTTCCTTTTTTCTTGTTTCTTGTACCGATTGATTATCACACCATTCAATTAATAACAGATTTCTTATAAACTTCATTACAAAATATAACACAAAAAATAACCGCCCCAGCCTCGCAAACTGAACGGTTATTTTCTTAACTAATCATTATGTGGGCTAACCGTCTATCGGTAGCACCTTTTCTATAATCATATTAGCATTATACACCAGATATGTCAAACAGATTTCTCCTTTAAGACGGCGTAAATTTACAGTAGGAATTATAGTGTCAGAAACTGCCAGATGTGTGCAGATATATCAGTTCAATACCTGTTTATACTATACTTCCTTTGCTTTCTCATTAC
>JBJEMC010000161.1:0-8556 GCA_051879475.1 Muricoprocola sp.
GGTAGGGGGGGGGCAGATATTAACTGCTGCTGCATAGTTTGGATCATAACCTTCTTCTTTTTCCAGCGGATTCATAATGGAACCCATAGCAGAAGTAGCTGCCACGGAAGAACCGGAAATCGCGCCAAAGAACATATTTGCCAATACGTTTGTTGCAGCCAGATAACCTGGAATCCATCCAACAACCAGACGTGCAAGACGAACCAGTCTCTGGGCAATACCACCCTTATTCATGATGTTTCCACCAAGAGTGAAAAATGGAAGAGCCAGCAAAGAGAAGGAGTCAATACCGGAGAAACATCTCTGAGCTGCTACCAGTGCGAATGTACTGAAATCAAATGAAAATAATCCTGTTACAATTGAAGCAATACCAATACCTACAGAAATTGGCACGCCTGCGAAGAGCATAACAAAGAAAACGCCAAATAATGTTAAGGTAGCCTGAATTACCATTATGCTTTTCCTCCTTTATCCGTTTTTGATTCCTGATACATACCAACATATTTCAGAATACGTCCAAGAACGATAAAGCAGCCTGAAATCGGCAGGATCATGTATAAGAATTTAAATGGAAGGTGCATAACAGCAGATGCATTCGTTGCCTGCATTGCCATTCTTCCACCGCCATAGATAAATACGTAAATAACAAAGAACATAATGCATGCTTCAATAAAAATGTTCAGAATCACGCCTACTGTTCCATGTGCTTTTCTTTTAAAAAGATCCAGTGTAAGATGTTTATCTTTATAGAAACAATATGCTGCACCTAACATACTTGCCCAAATCAGCATATATCTCATAAATTCCTCTGTAAACGTTGATGGATTTTTCAGAATCCAGCGTGTAAAGATCTGCCAGAAACCACCCACAACAAGAGAGAGCATTGCGATTGCCATTAAAAACCGCATGACATTAGTCAAAATCTTATCAAGTTTCTGCATGGTATATCCACTTTCCTTTCCATTTTTTCAAAAAAGGCCGCAGCTGGTAAATACGCCGCAGCCTTTCCTAAAATCTAACTAAATATTACTTACCAGCTTCCTGGATTTTTTCTACGATAGCATAAACTTCCGGATCGTCTGATGCAAGTTTCTCATAGAGTGGAGCTACAGCTTCCTGGAATGCAGCCTTATCAACATCTTCAATAAGTTCTACACCAAATTCGTTTACTGCCTTGTCCAGTACTTCATCTTCAAAGTCTTTCCATAATGTCTTATAGTCTTCAGATGCAGCTGCAGCACATTCTTTTAATGCAGCTTTGTTTTCATCAGAAAGACTATTCCATACATTTGCAGAAATAACAACGATATCAGGAATCATTGTATGTTCATCAAAGGAATAATATTTAGCTACTTCACCATGGTCACGAAGAGCTGTTACATTATTTTCTGCTCCATCAATAACGCCCTGCTGAAGCCCTGTGTAAATGTCACTGTAACCCATAATTGTAGCGGAGCCACCAAAAGCATCCATCATATCAATTGCCATCTGTGAATCCATTGTACGGATCTTTAATCCCTTAAGATCTGCTGGTGTGTGGATAGGTGTATCCTTTGTATAGAAAGAACGTGCACCGGAATCCAGCCATGTAAGACCGATAAATCCATCAGCTTCTGTGGATGCAAAGATGTCAGCTGTAATATCTCCATCCATTACTGCAAAATAATGGTCTTTGTCATTAAATACATAAGGAACAGAGTAAGCATTATATAATTTGCTGAATGTTCCTAATGTAGAAGCGGATACTTTTGCCATATCCAGTGCTCCCATCTGAATCTGGGAGAGCATATCTGCTTCTGAACCCAGTGTACCGTTTGGTGTGATCTGGATTTCAAGTTCTCCATTTGTTGCTTCTTTCAGAGCCTCTGCCATTTTGGTCAATTCAATGTGTACAGCATGGTCTTCAGCCAGATTGTGACCAAGTCTGAGTGTCTGTGCAGAAGCACTTACACCCATAGTCATAACACCAGCGACAGCAAGTAATGCGATTTTCTTTAATTTCATAAAAACTTCCTCCTTTAAAAATGTTTTTAATTTATAGTGATCTGTACTCCGACAGAAAACTTATCCATATTATTTTTGTTTTCCGATGCTCAGAAGTTCTCTGATATCAGTAAGATTCATTTGCAGGAATGATTTGTATTCCTTCCATTTTAATCCCGTCTTTTTTTCCAGAAAGGCTTCAAACTCCTCCAGTTTATCAGGAACCAGAGTTTTTTTCTCCATCATGCATGCCGAGTCCGCCCCAAGAAAAAGATAATAGTATTCCTTATCTTTATAAAGCACCCGGATCTTATCATATGAAATATCCATCTTTCCTTCTCCAGACAGGGAAATATGATCTTCGTACAGCGTTGTGATCATCTGCGGCAATACTGCCTTTCTGTTTTCCAGTGTCCTTTCTGCCCGAAGTCTTGCAGGAAAGTCTCTGCTGGAAACCAGCCAACACCCAATCATCATCAAAACCGCCTTGATGGCTATAGGAAAAGAAGCCATTGCTCCAGCCATTGCCAGAATCACTCCCATTCCAAAGCGCAGTAAAACTTTTCTGATATGATATATGCTGTCCGCTGACCGGAACAAATGAATCAGCGTGTCTTTATTATGTACTACACGCCCTTCGTATCGTTTTGTGTATTTTTTTGCCATATCCACATGTTACCTTCAGCTTTTCGTATATATGTATTGTGATTATAGCGTACTTCCTCACCTTTTTCCACAGAAATACGTAAAAATATGTTTTCAAATTAAACATATTTTGCTAATATTACTCTTAGGAGGATTTTACTATGATTGATACCGCAGGAATCAGAATGGCACAGGGTGCATTAATTGCAATTGAACGGCATCAGGGTGTTGACGATAATATGCATCAGCCACATTATCACGACTATTATGAACTATATTATCTTGAGGCAGGCGAAAGGATTTATTTTATTGAAGGACAGGTTTTCCGTATTAAGGCCGGGCAATATATTATCCTGCCTCCTTTTGTCATGCACCGTTCTTATGCCGGACCAGGTGTAGAATTTAAACGAATCGTCCTGTATTTCAGACCGGATCAGATTATGTATTCCAGCTTCGATAAGCAGCAGCAGGGAATTGTCAAAGCTTTCCATACAGATATTGCAGGTTCTTCCAATATTCATCATTTTCTGACAGAGCTTCTGGCAGAAGACAGACAAGGTTCCCCTTATCTGATCAATGGAGACAATACCGTTCAGAAAGAATACATGAATTCCATCCTCAATACAATGATCATGACCATCATCCGAAAAGCATGCTCGGAAAATGCCCCGGAAAAGCAGGATTTAATTGGAAAAGTCACGGACTATATCCACCATAATTATAATCAGGATCTGTCTCTGGAATCTCTGTCCCAGAAGTTCTATGTCAGTTCCTGTCATTTGTGTCATGAATTTAAACGTTATACCAACTGCACAATTGTAGAGTATATCAATGTAACCCGCATCATGAATGCGCAAAGAAAAATCATGGAAACGCGAAAAACTCTGACTGAAATTGCCCTGGAAACAGGTTTTTCCAATCTGGTTCATTTTAATCGGGTATTTAAACAGATCACAAACATGACGCCTTCCGAATATCGGAAAAACTATCACTCTGTCCTTTCTGAAGCAGAAAAAGAATGGGAACAACAGCGCATGGAGGAATGGAAACAGCAGGAAGCTGCCAAAGCCCCCAAACGAAGGAAAAACAAACATTCACAGGAACAAGATACAAACTGACAGCGATAAAACACGCTTCGCGAGTTTTATCGTTGATTAGCGGTCGTCAAATGCAATTGTGCGAGCACATTGCATTTTCCTCGTCGCCATAACAAAAACAGGAGCCCCATTACTGGCAGCTCCTGTCTTTATTTTATTATTTTATGCAAGGTATTTCTTTAATGTAGCTCTGACAGCTCCAGGTCCCTGGATTTCTTCTACGAATAATTCTTCGATTCTTTCTCCGATACCTGCTTTGTACAGATCAATGCCAAAGATATTTTCATTGCTGAGAATATCTTTCAACTGTCCTGTATATGTTTCAGGCTGTCCAACTTTGATGCCTTCTAATTTGGCTGTTAATTCTGCTGCCATTGGATCCGGGGAAAGTTCAAATGCTTTTCCTTCATCATCCACTGCCAGCAAATATCTGCACCATCCTGCAATTGCAAGAGGAATAGCAGAAAGCTTCTTGGCATCACCATATTTTTCAACGTAAGATTTGATTGTTTCCCCATAACGGATTCCAACCTTCTGGGAAGTATCTGTAGCAATTCGCT
This sequence comes from Muricoprocola sp., assembly GCA_051879475.1. Lineage (GTDB taxonomy): Bacteria > Bacillota > Clostridia > Lachnospirales > Lachnospiraceae > Marvinbryantia. Next base: position 4,286 of record JBJEMC010000161.1, read on the forward strand.
GTGGTGTATCCGGCATGAATGGGTTAGGAATACGAACATTAATAACCTCATCCACAAAAGCTTCCGGGGAAAGGATTCCCGGATTTGTAACTACCGGCATACCTTCTACAGGTCCGATTTCATGGACAAGCTTATTCAGCTGTTCATCCTTCATCTCATCTGCGATCAGAGTATACCCAAGAACACATCCATAAACAGCAAGTGCTGTATGCAGTGGGTTCAGACAGGTAGTAACTTTCATACGCTCTACCTTATTCACAGTGTCTCTGTCAGTAAGATATACACCAGCTTCTTCCAGAGCAGGTCTTCCATTTGGGAATTTATCTTCAATTACAAGATACTGCGGTCCTTCTGCATTTACAAAAGGCGCAATATAAGTATTCTTAGATGTAATAACAGGAGCAATGTCTTCCACTCCGGCAGCTTCCAGTTCCTTGCATACGGATTCAGCCGGTCTTGGTGTGATCTTATCAATCATGGACCATGGGAAGGAAACCTGGTTTTCATCTTCAATGTATTCAATAAATCCTTTATCTACCAGACCTCTTTCGTACCATTCTTTTGCCATGGTTGTGATCGATGCCTGAAGCTTCTCTCCATTATGAGAACAGTTATCCATGGAAACAACTGCAAGAGGAGCCTTTCCATTCTGATATCTGTGATACAGAAGTCCGCAGACAATACCCATGGCAGATCCTGATTTTTCAGGACCATTTTCGATATCAGCCTGGATAAATGGGAAATACTGTCCATTTGCACCCTTTAATGCATATCCTTTTTCTGTGATTGTGAAAGAAATCATCTGAAGAGTTTTGTCTGCAAAAATTTCTTTCAGACGGTTCCACTGAGAAGGTACTGCTGACTGTGCTTTGATAGCCTCTGTCAGAGAGCCCAGCACTCTCTTATCTGTAGAGCCATCTGCTTTTAATGTAACGGCAAGTACCAGATTATCATATGGCTCGTAGATTTTATCAACGACATCAAAATCAAAGGTTTCTACACAGGTAATACCTTTATCCATACTTCCTTTTGTAATTAAGGTATCAGCAAGACCTCCGATGAAAATACGGAAAATATTTCCCGCTCCAAAATGTACCCAAACCGGGGCTTTTTTGGTATTCTCTGCAACAGCAGCCACATCATAAGTCGGAAGTACAATACCGGCATTTTCCCATGCAGCACGATCCTTAATTCCTTCAAGTGTCAGTTTCATTCTTTTTTCCTCCAAACAGACTACTTGTTACTGTTCACGTACGTTCCAGTAACAACTACTTCTTTTCTTCATCAAGGCGGTCAAGAAGATCCCATACGCCAAGCATATACTGGATACCAAGTGCTCTGTCATATTTACCATAACCCGGACGACACGCACCAGGTCCTTCTTCCCAGAGCTGACGGCCATGATCCGGACGAATATAACCTTCAAATCCACAATCGTGATATGCACGAAGAACCTCAATAATTCCCGTTTCGCCACAGCAGTCACGATGTGCTGCCTCGATGAAATCTCCGTTTTCAAAATGGTGAATATTACGGATATGTCCGAATGCAATACGGTCACAATGTTTACGAATAATCTCAGCACAGTTGTTATTCGGATTTGCATTCAGACTTCCTGTACAAAGTGTCAGGCAGTTATATTCATCATCTACCATAGAAAGGAATCTTTCAATAGAAGGCTCGTCTACCATAAGACGTGGAAGACCGAAAATATCCCATGGCGGATCGTCCATATGGATAGCCATCTTGACGTCACATTCATGGCATGTAGGCATAAGTGCTTCAAGGAAATACTTCAGATTCTCCCAGAGTTTTTCTTTTGTCACAGGTTCATAAGCCTTAAACAGTTCATCCAGCTTTGCCATTCTTTCCGGTTCCCATCCTGGGAATGTCATATTGTATTTCTCTGTAAAGCTCATGATGTACTCAGCCATTGCCTTATAATCATCCTGAATCATATCTTTCTGATAGAACAGTGCTGTAGATCCATCTCCAACCGGATGGAACAGATCAGTACGTGTCCAGTCAAAAATAGGCATGAAATTATAGCAGATTACCTTTACTCCGAATTTACTTAAATTACGGATACACTGCTTATAGTTTTCAATATACTTATCTCTTGTCGGAAGACCAATTTTAATGTCGTCATGAACGTTCACACTCTCGACAACATCCATGTCAAATCCATATGCATGGATCTGATCCGCCACTTCCTGGATTTCTTCCACTTCCCAGATTTCTCCCGGCATCTTGTTGTGAAGTGCCCAGACAATGCTGGTAACTCCAGGAATCTGCTTGATATCGCTAAGGCTAACAGGATCATTGCCTTCGCCATACCAACGCCAACCCATCTTCATAGGCATACCTTATCCCTCCTTGTATTTATTTTATAGCTCAAGAACACTATAACTATATTATAATACAAATCATGTCCCAGTCCAACAAATTATTCTATACTTTTTTAACATTTTTTGTTCAGTAATGACAGATTATAATTCCACTGTCTCTTCTTCGATTTGGAACAAAGCCTCAAATTCCTTCTGTCCAATCTTCTCTTTTTCAATCAGAAGCCGTGCACAACTGTGCAAAACCTGGATGTGTTCCTGAAGAAGCTTTCTTGCCTTTGCATGTGCGTCATCAATGAGACTCTTAATCTCCTGATCTATCACAGCGGCCACAGACTCACTGAATCCCCTGGTCTGCGCCAAATCTCTTCCGATAAATACTTCGTTTTCATCACTACCATAATCAATCAGACCAACCTTTTCTGACATCCCATACTGTGTTACCATCGCCTTTGCCAGTTGTGTTGCCTGTTTGATATCCTGAGATGCTCCTGTGGTGATATCCCCGATAATCAGCTCCTCTGCCACACGGCCGCCGAGATCTACCACCAGTGTATCCAGCATCTTGCCCCTGGTCATAAACATCTCATCCTTTTCCGGAAGCGGCATGGTATAGCCTGCAGCTCCCATTCCTGTCGGAATGATGGAAATTGTATGCACCGGGCCGACGTTAGGAAGAAGATGGAACAAAATGGCATGTCCTGCTTCATGATACGCAGTAATACGTTTTTCATCATCAGAAATCAGCCGGCTCTTCTTCTCTGACCCGATTCCCACTTTAATAAATGCCTGATTAATGTCCTGCTGTTTGATAAAGGTTCTTCCGGACTTTGCTGCCCAGATTGCAGCTTCATTTAACAGATTCTCCAGATCAGCTCCGGTAAAACCTGCTGTGGTTCTGGCAATATTTTCAAGATCTACATCATCCCCAAGAGGTTTATCCTTGGCATGCACTTTTAAGATCTCTTCTCTGCCTTTGATGTCCGGCTTCCCAACACCAATCTTTCTGTCAAATCTTCCCGGACGAAGAATCGCCGGATCCAGAATATCCACACGGTTTGTTGCAGCCATCACAATAATGCCTTCATTTACACCAAATCCGTCCATCTCCACCAGAAGCTGGTTCAGCGTCTGTTCACGCTCATCATGGCCGCCTCCCATACCGGTTCCACGCCTTCTTGCTACGGCATCGATCTCATCGATAAAAACAATACATGGTGCATTTTTCTTGGCATCTTCAAAAAGATCTCTTACTCTGGAAGCACCTACACCTACAAACATCTCTACGAAATCAGAACCGGATATGCTGAAAAATGGTACCCCTGCTTCTCCGGCTACAGCCTTTGCAAGTAAGGTTTTACCTGTTCCCGGAGGGCCCACCAGAATCACTCCCTTAGGGATTCTCGCTCCCATCTTCGTGTACTTCTGCGGATCTTTCAGGAAATCCACCAGTTCTTCCAGGTCTTCTTTTTCTTCCTGAAGGCCTGCGACCTTATCAAAGGTTACTCTTTTTTCATCCGGCATTACCATGGTAGCGCGGCTTTTTCCAAAATTCATCATTTTGCTGTTGCCGCCCCCAGCCTGTCTGCTCATCATCATAAACATGACCACAAACAATATTCCTATAAATAACATGGGGAACACATTGGTCATAAATGAACTGGTCTTTGGCACATCATGAAGACTGACGATCACATCTTTCTGTTCCAGCGTTTTCTGGATTTCCACGACATCTGATACATTCATCTCCTGCGTGGAACTGTCTTTCAGAAGTATCTCCAGTCTGCCGGTAGGCACCTGGCTGTTCTGATAAATATCTACTCTGGCAACTTCTCCATTTTCCAGTTCCCGTTCAAAGGCCTGGTTCGTGATGGACTCCGTCGTATCAAAACTGTTACGGGCTAAAAACATCACTGCCATGACAAG
>JBJEMC010000162.1:0-1785 GCA_051879475.1 Muricoprocola sp.
ATTATCTTGACAATAGTGATTATCTCACAATCTTTTTCAGCAATGCAGCTCATAGCTGTGAGAACAGATATCTGGAAGATATCGAAAGATCCGGGTGCCATTTTGACACCTGTAAGCTGAAAAATACCGGAAAAAATGGACTGGATTTTTACATTGCAACCAGAGTGGGAGAGTTTTATGGAACTGGCCATAAAGATCGTGTTGCAATTATCAGTAAAGACCAGGGGTATAAAGCAGTAAGAGATTATTGGGATGTCAGGTTGCCGGCAAATAATAAGATCATCATATCCCCGTCAGTGGAAAGAAGCCTGATTGCCAGTAATGACAATAGTGACAGGGTGAAACGTTTGAAGAACCAATTATCCGGGGTGGATATTGATGTGTTTCAGGCAAGATACGAAGAGCGCATGAAATTGCAGGAGCTATTGAAACAGATTTTCGGGGATACGGATTATGCCAGTAAAATGCCGGAAATACAGGATATGGTGGAAGAAGGAAAGACACCAAAGGTGATTTATCTGAATTCCCTGCATCGTTTCGGAAAGAAACAGGGGCTTGAAATTTATAATCGCATAAAGCCAATGCTGTATCTGAAAGCTGCACAGGCTTAGAGATAAAAAAGAAGTACAAACAGGAGGAAAGAGAAGTATGGCAATGATGGAATGTCCAAATTGCGGAGAACAGGTATCAGACAAAGCAAAAAAATGTGTGCATTGTGGAACGGTTCTGATTCCAGAAGAAAAAAGATACTGTAAGGAATGTGGAACAGAACTGGAAGAGGGAGTAACAGAATGCCCGAAATGTGGCTGCCCTGTTGATAGTGGTGAAAAAGAGGAAGTGGCACCGCAGCAGGTAGAAGTGACCGGAGTAAAGATAGCAAAAAAATCAAAGAAGATCATTGCGATTGCAGCAGTAGTGGTATTGATAGTTGCTTTGATTGCAGTTGCTGTAGTACAGGGACAAAAGAAAAAAGCTGCAGAAGAAGCGGCAAAGAGAATGGAAGAATATTCTGCAAATTTGGAACTTGTTACATATTCGATGCTCTCTGGAGCTGGCGATGCGGAAACCTGTGGAAATCTGGTGAAGAAAGTCTGGTATAACGCAATTTATGAAGAGCGGGATGATGATACCGATAAATATACCAGACCAAAAGGGTATTTTGTATCTGATTTTAATGATGCATTGCAGAATTTATATTCAGATTCTTCTTTCAGTCTGAAGGTGAGCGGCATCGAGGATAATCAGGATACGGTAAAGTCCTTGATGAAAAAACTGAAAAATCCGCCGGATGAATATGAGGATGCATATGAAGCGGTAGCAGAATTGTATGATGCTTATCTGACACTGACGAATCTGGCAACAGACCCATCTGGCAGCCTCCAGACATTTTCATCCAATTTTAATGATGCAGATTCAGAAGCGTTAAAATGTTTTAATGCAGTGCAAATGTATCTGGAGGAATAGGATGACTAGGAAAAATAGGAATATAATGGTTTCAGAATAATCATGAGTGGTAAGAATAGAAGGTAAGCATCCAAATTTTATAAAAAATTGCAATCTGTTGCAATTAATTCACACAAATTGCGTCCTCAGTGGTATAATCTTATCATAGGGCGCTTTTTGTCGTTTTAGATTTTTCTATCACTATTATTCGTTTTAGTAAACGGCAAATATCCCATAAATATGAACACTATTTAGCAGGTTTTTTACGGATTTGGGAGGAACTATAATGGCTGTTTCCTATAAGAAATTATTTAAAATGCTGATTGACCGAGATATGAAGAA
>JBJEMC010000163.1:0-7964 GCA_051879475.1 Muricoprocola sp.
GCATATCTCCGGCTTTTTCTTGTGCCTCATAAAACATCTGTCTGGTCAAAAGCTCTGCTTCTAAATCCTCCTGCATATAAATCCAATTATCACTGTCGATTTTATCAATGGAACTTTCCTCTTCCGGAATATCCGCATTTCTCTTTTTCAGATAATCCACAATACCCATTAACGCTTCATCTGACATAAGCCCCATATTGGCTTTTACAAAACTTCTGCAAGTGGAGGGCATATAGGTGTGGCGTCCGTAGGAGTAATCAATCATATAATTGCATACCTTGCAAAACAGCGGAACATCCACCCTTTCTCCTGTCAGATTCTCCCACTCTACAACAGCCTTTCTATAATCTCCATATTCAGCCTTAGAAGCCTGATACTTTGCAAGGAAGTCTTTAACATTCTTATACCCATAACCCTGCACTATGGTCGGCAGATAACGCCTCATGTTCTCTATCTGCGTCTGTAACTGCTCCATTTGTTCCTGAAGCTCCTTGCGCTGTTTTCCCTTGAAGATACCCTTTGTTCCGGTAATCTCCTTCTCCACACTTACAAGCTGTTGCTCCCTTTGATAAATGGCTTCGTTCTCCTTCTCCAGCTTATTATAAATATTTGCAAGCCTTGGATACATGGAAGCAAGTTCAGATTTCTTAGGCATTTCCGGAATCGGTTCACTTTTCGCCACAATGGGAGACGGTAAGAAACTGAAAGAAATACTTGACAGTAAAGGCACGAATGTCCGCCAGATTGCAAAAGCAACTGGTATCAGTGCCACAACACTTTATTCTATTATTCAAAAGGATTCTAATATCCGATTTGACTTTGCACTTCGACTGGCAAATGAATTAGAAATTGACGTGAATGAGATATGCTCTGCCAGTCCCTTTTCCGGTGCAATCACAGAAAAAGAAATATATCCTACATTACCGAATGGATTGAATGGTGCTCTTGACGGAAGTCGTGTAAAAACATATTTAAAGAATTCCATGTACCCACTTATGTATCTTTTCGGAAAAAACAGTATGCCGGATGTGGATAATCTTCTGACTTCCTTTTACCAGTTGGATGATGAAGCCAGAAAAGAAGTGGTGGAAACGATACAGTTCAAACTACAGTATCACAGAGATCCCGAACGGGCAGAACAGATAAAACAGATTAAAGGGTGGTAGTTGACTTTCTAGAATATTTCGCATATAATGAACATATAATAAATCAGCGGTGGCTGATTTTGGGCTGGTCGAAAGACCCTGGTCCACCGAGCGGCGGGGAATTTCCCCGCCATTTTCATTTTCAAATTTACTATCAAAGGATGATTGTATGTCAGAAAAGATACTTAGCGTTTTCATAGACGAGTCCGGAGACTTTGGTCCTTATGAAGCACATGCTCCCTACTACTTAGTTTCTATGATATTACATAATCAAAGTACTGATATTTCTGAAAATATTAAACTCTTCGATTCTCACTTATTGAACTTGGGATATCAAAATCATGCTATCCATACAGGTCCACTAATTCGACGAGAATCTGTGTACTCTAATGATTTAGTTGAAGATAGAAAACGTTTATTTAATGCCTTATTCAACTTTGCAAGAAAACTTGACTTTCAATATTCTTGTATAAAGGTAAAGAAAAGTGAATGTCCTGATGTGATAACAATGACGTCAAAGGTATCAAAAGCTCTGGCTGATGTTCTCCGCAGCAATGAAGGCTTTTGGAATAGCTTTGATAAAGTCATTATCTACTATGATAACGGACAAATTGAACTCACTAAAATTCTCACATCGGTATTCAGTACATTATATACTCATGTTGAATTCCGGAAAGTGAAACCTGTGGATTATAAGTTGTTCCAAATTGCTGACCTTATTTGTACAATGGAGCTTCTTTCCGAGAAGGCTGAGACTAATTCATTTACCCGTTCTGAGATGGAATTCTTTGATAATATCAGAGACTTCAAAAAGAATTATTTGAAACATATAAAGAAAAAATTACTGTAAAACTCACTCCAGTGAATAGCCAAATTCGCTGGAGTTTTGTTTTTGGCACCGTTTTGGCACCACTGACTCTATTTTTCGCTATTCTATCCACCTATTAAGAGATGCAAAAAGGACTCCCCGATTTCTCGGAAAGCCCTATAAACTCTAGCTTTTTGTATATACTATCAAAGATTACTCGATGATTGTAGCAACACGGCCTGAACCTACTGTTCTACCACCCTCACGGTATCAGACCGGTGTATTGCGGTGTACAAATGGTGATTTTTCGTGTGATTTGTGTAGGAAAATCCGGATTTTCCGCTGTGTCCGTGTGGTTTTTGGGGATTTTGTTATCATGGTGTTATCACTCCCTTTGTCTGGGCTTCCAAATAATCTTCATATAATCCCATATAATTTATAATAACCTTTCCGCTTGCTTGTGCTAATTTAGGAGGAACCGCATTTCCTATTTGCAAACTCATTTCGCCCATGTTTCCCTGAAATTCAAATTTGTCATCAAAAGATTGTAGTCTTGCTGCTTCACGTATAGACAATCCTCTATTTTGTGTTGGGTGACAATAGCGCCCTTTTGAAATAATTGTACAGCCAGAAGTAATTGTAGGTGCTGGCTTGTCTGGATCTATAATTCCGTATGTGTCTGTGTACGATACATTTTCCTTTTTATGACATTCAAGTTGTAATTCTTCCGAAATCATTTCACGATTTCCTCCATGAAGTCGGATTTCTTGCAACCGTTCAATATTTGTTTCCGATAAACTACGTGCTTTATGATTTTTTATTATACCATCATCATAACTTTCCCCAGCCCCTAGTATTGGCAAATCAAATATTGCTTTTCGAACAGTTACCCATTTTCTATACCCTTTCTTTTTTTCTTTAGAATGAGTTGACTTCGGTAATATTTTTTGTTTTTCTTTATCTAATCCTAAATTATCATATACATCATTACGTATTCCATGCAACACCAATCGTTTTCGTATTTGTGGCACACCAAAATCCGCAGCATTTAACGTAGCATACTCAACATGATAATTTTCTTCTAGTTCTTTTACTACATTTTTAAATATTTCTTTACCAACCCCAGTAGACATTCCTGGAACATTCTCCATTAAAATAAAGGAAGGTTCCAATTCATTTATTATTCTAATATATTCATATACTAATTCATTCTTTTCATCATTTGCATCTCTTTTTCCTAAACTTGAAAAACCCTGACATGGCGGACAGCCCGCAAGTAAAAAATTATCACGTCTGTTTATTCCAGTTAATTCAGTTATTTTTTCTCCAGTTACTTTTTTTATATCTTCTTTCAATACTTTAGTGCGTTTCAAATTACATTTATATGTTTTCAAAGCTTTTTCATCAATATCTACACCCAAGCATAATCTGAATCCACTTTTCTTCAATCCTGTCGATAATCCACCCGCTCCACAAAACAGATCAATCGCTTTGAATTTCATAAATGTTACCACCTCTATACTTATTTCTTATATATTTCATTTACAATTTTTTCCACTCTTTTCTTATTTGAGCTATCTTCCATGCTCCATTTATATGCCAACTTTTGTATAAGATCATTTATATGCTCTTCGTTTCCATAATCTGCTTCTGAAATGGTCGCAAATATCTTTTTCGCATTGTCATTCGTAATATCTACTTTTTCGTTCACTATACTTGGATATTGCTGCTTTACATATTGAGATTCCAGTAAAATTTTTTCTGGTATAGATTTACTTGGCAAGTAAAACACACTATCTGTATAATATTTAAGGTACTCTTTATATGCAGCAATCTCCTGATCTTCTCGTTTCCCACCATTTCCACCATCAACATATGCTTGAATATCCACTCCGTATGCTTTTTTCACACATTCTTTCATATATGAAACATCTTTTTGTTGTTTCACAGTCAATTCATCTGCATTATAAACGTAATCCGTTTGCATATCACCATCTAATACTAAAAATACTCTTTCTTTAAAGAAATCATGTGTAACAAATGTTGGTAAATATTTTGTAAGTAATGTTTTTTCACCACCCGGATTAAATTCCACATCAAAATATTGAGTTTTATCCATTCTTTTCAATACTTGCTCTACAATATTTTTTGCTGCAAAATCTTCACAAAATATTATTTTCTTATCAGATACACAATCTTCCAAGTCATAAAATGCTTCTCTGTAATCAACATTTTCTTTTACTTCAAATCTTCCCTGCGAATTTGTAATATACAATTTAATCGCTTCTGATGGCATATCTCTAATCAATATAGGCGAATGCGAAGATATAACTACCTGTAATTTTTTTCTCTTTGTTACTTCTAGTAAATACTCTTTGAGTTTTTCCTGTGCTCCCGGATGAATTGAGACTTCTGGCTCATCCAAAAGAATCAAACTATATTCTTGTGCTTCTTCAATCTTTTTTACCAACTGAATTACAGCAACTTCTCCACTTCCAGCATTAGCTTCCGAATATCTTGATGATAGTTTTGTTTTTACATAAATTGATGTACCTGGATTTTTAAACAATGAATGTTCAGCAACTTTAATACTCACATACTCTTTGCCCAGAATAGAACTGATTTTCTTTTTCATTTCACCATTGAGTTCTTTAACAACACCTACTTTTTCATCTGGAGCCCCTGGGAAACGCATTGCTTCTCCATTAAACAACCTATTCAAATACTTCGAACGTTTTCTCAGCAAATCCTTTTTACCCGAAATGTCTCCTTTTGCAAAATGGAATATTTTATCAAATGCACTTACTTCTGCTCTAAAATCTAAATATACAACTTCCTTCTTTACAGGATCGTTTCTTGTCTGTGCAGTCATCCCATCCTTTTTTATTGGTTTTGAGGTTTCCCAATAATCGGGATCTTCTTCTTTTGTTTTAGAGCCTCTTCTCATTCGAGTTTTCATTACTTCTTTTATTTCTGATTGTTTATCTTCCCGATAGCCATAGAAAAATCTATTTTTTCCCTCTCCACCAGTTTCTTCTATAGGATCTACTTCTGTAGAAAACCAGAAATCTGCACATGATTTCCAATAAGGCGCACCATATAAAGCATGTAAAGTTGAACTTTTTCCAGATCCATTCTTCCCTACCAATATTGTTATTGGAAATTCCAGATTAATTTTTGTTCCTGGAACTAAATTCTTATAATAAGGGAATACTATGTACTCAATATACTTCTTAAATGCACCGTTTTCTTTCATATTTTTTATAGTATCAATTTCTTTGTCCATATTTTTTCCTTTGTATATTATCTATTTTCATTTTTCAATTCTATTTTAACCATTTCACATATTCATAAATCCGTTTCAGCATTCCGTCTTTATCTTCTCCTAATTCTCCGCGGATTTTATCACCAAATCCCATATACGTATTGAATCCAAGCATATATACAGCTATTGCCATAGACAGCTCATCGTTTTCATCACCATATAATGATGCCACTTTTCTCAATTCATCAATAACCGTATCGTGTGGTACTTCAACACCACCTTCTTCATTTACAACAGAATTGATTACCTCCGGCAATGCCATACACATCTTATAAAATGCATCTTCTTCACCAGTGAGAATTGCATAAAACTGATCCATACTCACACGACGAATCAATCTATGCTGTACATTTTTCCCATCAACTTTTGTTGACCATTTTATATTCTGTGATTTCTTTGCAATTGCTTCAACCAACAGACACGCACAATCATCATCTTCCAAAATCTGTCCCTGCATCTTTATATATGTTTTTGCAGAAGATGCAGAATTCATAGTATTATGTTTGTTCTTCATTTCCACATATATTGTATGTACAATATCTCCATCTGGCATTTGTATTCCATCGGGATTTCTGTAAATAACATCCCAGCCTGCCTGCGGGACTTCGCATCCTTTGAAATATGAAAAAATATTCTGGTGAAAATATCCTATATCATTATTATTAGACTTATCTCTCTGCCGGAAAATTTCATTATTTACAATTTCTTCCCAGCTTGTACGATACACCGATTTATCAAAAATCAGCTTAATCGGATCAATCAGGTTACTATTGAACCGCTTCAAATCATACGATTCCAGTTTTTCTCCATATTTCATAATCGTTGCACGCACATGCTTCTTAAAATCCTCTTCTGATATAAAATCTAAATTCCACGCCATTTATTTTACCCCCTCTAATGATTTATGTATCTCTAACCCAATTTCATATGCTAAATTGACAGGAACAGCATTTCCAACCTGTTTATACTGAGATTGAACACTTCCACAAAATTGCCATTCATCTGGAAATGTTTGACATCTTGCATTCTCACGTACCGTAAACGGTCTTGCTTCCAATGGATGACATCTTTCTGTTTGCTTCTGAGACGGTGAAGTCAATACCGTTAATGACGGTTCATCCAGGCTCATTCTCCTAAGAATTCCTGTTCTTCCACCTTCCATATCCCAGCAACTTTTCATATATGCTTTTGCAATCTCTGGATCGATGTCTCTCCAATATCCTCCAGGTGGAACTAATTCAAATATTTTTCTTTTATTTTCCCCGTATGGCACTCCTGGTCCTTCTGGGCAATCCAATAAAACATCTCTTAAAACAGGCTTATAATCATGTTCTTTAGGAAATGAGAATGAAACTTTTCCTACTAAATCATTTCTAATTCCAACAGTGATTAGTCTCTCTCTTTTCTGCGGTACACCAAAATCCCACGCATTTAAAACCTTTTTCTGAATGGTATATCCCGCCTGTTCAAAAATATTTGTTATCGTTGCATATGTTCTTCCCTTATCATGAGTCAGCAATCCTCGCACATTTTCAAATAAAAACATCTTTGGCTGTAATTTCTGTAAAAAAGTTGCATAGTGATAAAAAAGTGTTCCTCTTGCATCTTCAAGTCCTAATCTTTTTCCAGCATAAGAAAAAGCCTGACACGGTGCCCCTCCTGATAATAAATCCAGTTCTCCTTTTTTTATACCAAAATAATCTTCCAAATCCAAACAAGATATATTAGCTATATCATCATGAATAACTCTCCAGTTCGGCCTATTGGTTTTCAAAGATTCTGCCGCATCTTTATCAAACTCTATTAGTCCCAATGGTTCAAATCCAGCTTTTTCTATCCCCAAAGCCAAACCGCCAGCTCCAGCAAACAGTTCTATGGTTGTAAATGCATCGCTATCGATTTGTGGTGATTTTTCTTTTTTTATCTCTACAACATCTTCTATCTTGCAATTTAATGTAAAACATATTTTTTCTATTGATTCAAATGAAACTGGCTCATTCTTTCCTAATCGAGCTAATACATTAAAACTTATTCCTGACGCTTCCTTCAATTCTGTGCGGTTCATTTTTTTATCTATCAGTAATTTCCATAATTTGTCATAACAAATCGCCATTAAAATTCCTCCAAAATCAAAAATAGTACAACTCATATTTTACCATATACCACAATTAGCAACAAGCAATTTTCTCACTATATCGTTAGATTTCCTCTTGTATGTTTCTTATCCCCTTTGCTATTTCTTCTGTTTTTTGATAATATATTTTCATCAGTTCAGGCAGAAAGAAGGTACCTATATGTCACGTGATTCCGCTACTGTTTCAAACAATATGCGTAAGATCCACAGTAAAGATACTTCCATAGAACTATTGCTCCGAAAAGCTCTATGGCACAAAGGTTATCGCTATCGAAAAAATTATAAAGCTCTCCCTGGTTCTCCTGATATTGTTCTTACCAAATATAAAATTGCTATTTTTTGCGATAGTGAATTTTTTCACGGAAAGGATTGGGAGATTCTCAAACTTCGGCTTGAAAAAGGAAAAAATCCAGATTTTTGGATCAAAAAAATCGAGCGAAATCGTAATCGTGATTATGAAAATGATAAAAAGCTTCTATTCCTAGGCTATACTGTTCTTCACTTCTGGGGGCAAGATATTTCCAAACATACAGAAGAATGTTTACAAGCCAT
>JBJEMC010000164.1:0-7931 GCA_051879475.1 Muricoprocola sp.
ATCTTTGATGAAATTCAGACTGGTATGGGACGTACAGGTACTATGTGGAGATGTGAGGCTGAGGGTGTTACACCGGATATCATGACCTTTGGTAAAGCATTTGGCGGAGGTATCCTTCCAATTACCGGTATCATTTGTAAACCAAAGATGTGGACACAGGAGCTGATCGATAATCCATGGCTGCTTGGTTCTCCTACATTCGGTGGAAACCCACTGTGTTGTGCGGCAGCACTTGCAACCATTAAATATATGCTGGAAAACGATATTCCAGGTGTCTGCAAGACAAAGGGTGAGATTCTGAAAGCAGGTCTTCAGAAACTGGCAGAGAAATATCCTGAAATTATCATGGAAGTTCGTGGAACAGGTCTGATGCTGGCAGTTGAATTCCATAGCTGTGAACTTGGTTACGAAACATCCAAGGGATTATTTGCAAGAGGCGTTATGACAGCAGGAACTCTTGTAAATGCAAAGACGATTCGTTTTGAGCCTACAGCAGTGATCTCCGAACAGGATATTGCAGATGTAATCAGCCGTATGGATGAAGCGCTGGCTGATACTAAGGCAGCCATGCTGTAAACAAACGAGAAAATAAATATAATAAGAAATGTTATGCAAAAGGGCATACCCGTGTGGGTGTGCCCTTTTTGTTTGACGGATGGGAAGGGGCTAGATACATGAATTTGAGTCTTATAGCAATTATTATTACACTGCTGATCATTGTAGGAGCAGTGGCTACCCGCAGATGTGTGGAATGTATGATTGCCGGTTCTATGCTGGCTTCCATGTTTCTCTTTGGAACAGGATGGCTTACCGGATGGAGCGAATCATTACAGAATATGCTGACAGATAATGTATGGGTAATGTTGGTTTGTCTGTTATTTGGAGGCCTGATCAGTCTTTTGACGGATTCCAAAGGAAGTTTTGGCTTTTCCAAATATATTTCCAAACTTTGTAATACTCAGAAAAAAACGCTTTTTACCACATTTGTCATGGGTATTTTGATTTTTGTGGATGACTACCTGAATGTTTTATCAATTGGTGCCTGCATGAAAAAAATCAGTGACAAGCAGAAGCTTCCTCGAGAAAGCCTGGCATATCTGCTGGATTCCACAGGGGCTCCGGTGTGCGTATTGTTGCCTTTTTCTACGTGGGCGGTTTTCTATGCCAGTCTGTTTTATGAACAGGAAAGTGTAAAGGCTCTTGGCGTGACTTCTGCACTGGGAGCTTACATAAAAGCAATTCCTTTCCTGTTTTATCCAATCATTACGCTGGTGATCGTATTTTTGTTTGTTATGGGCTGGATGCCAAAGCTTGGACCTATGAAAAAGGCTTATCAGAGAGTGGAACAGACCGGAAAGGTTTATTCCGATGCCAGCAGGAAATTTAATCATGACAATCTGGAAGAAGAGGAAGACGGAAACATCTGGAACTTCCTGATCCCGATGGGTGTGCTGGTTGGCGTGGCTGTGGCAACCGGAGATATTCTGGTAGCTGTAATTCTTGCACTGCTGATCGCTTTCGTTATGTATGTTCCAAGGAAAATTCTGACAGTGGAAGAATTCTTAAACAGCATGATCCGTGGATTTGGAGATATGCTGCCGACTTTGACTATGCTGTTGGTAACTTTTGTACTGAAGGATATTTCCGGACAGATGGGCATGACGGAATATATTATTGAAATTGCTGAGCCATTCCTGTTTGCTTCTATCTTCCCTGCCATGGTCTTTGTGCTGGGAGCTGTGTTGGCTTTCACTACTGGTTCTGACTGGGGTATGAGTTCTATCATCACTCCAATCGTATTTCCATTGGGTGCCGCACTGGGGGCAAATCCGGTGCTGATCATGGCGGCAATTATTTCAGGAGGAACTTTCGGAAGCCATGCCTGCTTCTATTCGGATGCTACTCTTCTGGCTTCACAGGCTGCAGGTGTAGATAATATGGAACATGCCCTTACCCAGCTTCCTTATGTTATCATTGCCAGTGTATTATCTGTTATTTGTTTTGTTGCAGCGGGCTTGCTGTTATAAAAAACGTCTGATACAATCATTGTGTGTACCGGAGGTATTGTTCAGGTGCCACTGTTCCGCGAGGTGTTTTGCTTGGCAAAACCCGAGGTCTGCAATGAAAAAGTCATCACCGAAGGTGATTTTGCATAGCTTTTTCATCGTTACCGGAACGCATGTGAACAGTAACGTACCGGAAGTACGAAAAAATAATAGGAGGATTATGGCATGGAAAAGTTTGTAGTTACAATTACACGACAGTTTGGGAGCCTGGGACGGCCTATTGCACGGAGAATGAGCGAGATCCTTGGTATTGAATATTATGACAGAGATATTGTGGATCAGGCGGCAAAAAAGCTGCAGCTTCCTATTTCAGTGGTGGATCAGGAGGAAGAGCGTGCGCAAAAACAGGCAGTAAATCCTTTCTCACGTATGATGTTCCCTCTGGGAAAAGGAACGAGCACTACGCAGGATAAAATTTTTGAGACGCAGAAAAATATTATTGAATTTCTGGCAGAAAAAGATAACTGCATTATTGTAGGGCGCTGTTCAGATTTTATTCTGGGTGAGGTGGAAAACAGCATTCATATTTATATTTATGCTTCTTATGAAGCACGCCTGGAGCATTGTATCAAAGATCTTGGCATGGAGGAAACAGAGGCGCGAAAAATGATTAAATCTGTGGACGCGGCAAGAGATTCTTATCATATGCAGTATGCAGGCTATCTGCCGGATGACAAACGTCACAAGGACATTATGATCGACAGCAGTTTGTTTGGTGTGGAAGGAACTGCACAGTTTTTAGCGGAGGCAGTGAAGAAAAAGTTCTATGTAAATGGATAATAAAAAGGAGGTAACGATCTATGGAGAGAAAGAAACTGTATATTGACGGAGAGTGGACAGAGGGAAGCGAAGGAAAAACCTTTACATCTGTGAATCCTGCAACTGGGGAGATTCTTGCGGAAATCTGCGAGGCTTCTGTGGATGATGCAAAAAGGGCAATCGCAGCAGCGAAAAAATCCTTCTATGTAACAAGGGAATGGAGAGATATGGATTCCCAGGTACGAGGGGATATGATTCTGAAGATTGCAGATGCAATTGATGCAGAAAAGGAAGAACTGGCAAGACTGGATGCCATAGATATGGGCAAGCCTTTGAGAGAAGCAGAGGGTGATGTGGATGATGCAGTGCATTGCTTCCGGTATTATGCGAGCCTGATTAAGACTCCTCACGGTGGTTGCTATGATGTGAATTCTAACTTCGGACCAATGCACAGTTATACCGTACATGAACCTGTGGGGGTATGTGCGGAGATCACTCCATGGAACTATCCACTGCTGATGGGAGCCTGGAAACTGGCACCTTCTCTCGCAGCAGGAAACAGTGTTGTCTTTAAACCAGCTTCTGTCTGTGTACTGTCCTGTATCAAGCTTTTTGAAATTTTTGAGAAATGTGGTTTGCCAAAAGGTGTTGCGAACCTGGTCATGGGACCGGGAGAATCCATCGGAAATGAACTGGCTGGTAACAAGGATGTTGATATGGTGACCTTTACCGGAAGTACAGCAGTAGGTCAGAGCATCATGCGTCAGGCAGCTGGCAATGTAAAGAAAGTAGGTCTTGAACTTGGTGGTAAGTCACCGAATGTGATTTTCGCGGATGCAGATCTGGATGGTGCGGTAGAATGGGCCATGATCGGTATTTTCTTTAATCAGGGAGAAGTGTGCTCCGCAGGAAGCCGTATCATCATTGAGGAAAGCATCAAAGATGAATTTGTAAAACGCCTGGCGAAAAAAGCCAATGCAATGACCATCGGCAATCCTTTGGACAATCCGGATATGGGAGCTATCGTATCTGAGAGTCAGATGAACAAAGTGCTTTCCTATATTGAAAAAGGAAAAGCAGAGGGAGCAACTCTGGTGTGTGGTGGTGAACGCTATACAGAAGGAGAGTGTGCAAAAGGATTCTTCATCCGTCCTACGATTTTTGATAACTGTACACCGGATATGACCATTGTGAAAGAAGAAATCTTTGGACCGGTGGTTACTGTACAGACTTTTAAGACAGAGGAAGAAGCCATTGCTATTGCGAATGATACACCTTATGGACTGGCAGGTGCTGTATTCACATCCGATGTTACCCGTGCAATGCGCGTGATCAAAGAAATCCGTGCGGGCATTACCTGGATCAACTGCTACAATCCGACATTTAATGAAGCACCTTGGGGAGGCTACAAAATGAGTGGTATTGGCCGTGAACTGGGTGTGCATGGACTGGAGGAATACCAGGAAGTGAAACAAATCAATATTAACCTGGCACCGGGAAAGGTTGGCTGGTACGAAAACGAATAAAAAAGAAACCTACAGAGGCGGGATTTGCAGAGCAAATCCCGCCTCTGTAGGTTTATGACTTCAGCTGTTTTCTGAATTCGGATGGGGAAATACCCACCTGTTTTTTGAAAATCCGACTGAAGTACAGAGGATTGTCATATCCCACAATGGTGGATATTTCTGTAATATTATAAGAAGTTCTCTCTAACAGAGACTGAGCATTGGAGATGCGAAGGGACATGATATACTGGGCGGGAGTGGAACCGGTATATTCTTTGAAATTCCGGATAAACCAGCTTACACTCATGTTATGCTTCGTGGCATATTCCTCAATGTTGACGGGCTGATGGTAAAATTCATGGAAGTATTTTACTGCAGCTTCCATCTCATCTGTCAGGTACTTGTTGACGGCTCTGGGGGCAGCCATGATAGAACGGTGAATCTGGATAAACAAAAGTTCCAGATAATTCGTAAGCACCTTTTCATAATCATATTTGCAGAGTTTTAATTCCCGGATAATCTGATGAAAAATTTTCTTGAAATCCAGGGAAGTACCGGTTTTGATTACATGCATAGTATCTGTAATGCCGTATTTATGCAAAATGTTTTCAACATCATTCCCGGTAAAATGCACCCAATATACTTCCGGTCTGTCTTCTCCATAATAAGAATAGTACTGAGCTTCTCCGGGACGATAGAGAACCATATGTCCGGCAGGGATGATCTCTTCGTTTCCATCTATGTAAAAATGTGTTTTGCCGGAAGCAATGTATAGCAGCTGCCAGTCAACACGGCCATTTGGCCGGTTGGTGGATGTGGAATTCTCATCAAAGATACGAAAGGTTCCGCAGCTGCATACAAACAGTGGATGGGAATCATCTACAAAATCATGCATTTGGTTATGCCAGTAGGCGTTATCAGTATACAAGGAAATTTCCTCCCCCAAAAATTTCTATTATAAAAAATTGTATCATTTTGTGCATGTTTTGTCCAATATAAAGAGAAGATTTCCTCATCTAAATGTTACTGTTCACGTGCGTTCCAGTAATGATGAAAAAGCCATGCAAAACACCTGGCGGAACAATGGTACCTGAACTGTAACATCTAAATTACTTCATATAAACATCTACCTGATATTCCTTTTCCAGACCTTCATATGGGATAAGATTTCCCGGAAGTACGGTTCCATCCACAATAAGTTTTTCCACACCCTTTTGGGAGGTTGGGGTTGTGTGGACGTTGATATGGTAGATTGCTTTACGGAATTTTCTTGTGATCTGGAAATCTCCAAAAGCATCCGGGATGCATGGATCAATGCGCAGCCCGTCGTAATCCGGCTGTATACCAAGGATTGCCTGAGAAAGGTTGACGAAGGTCCAGGCAGCGGTTCCTGTGAGCCAGCTGTTTTTTGCCTCTCCATGGAATACAGCATCAGCACCAGCCACCATCTGGGAATATACATAAGGTTCTGTGCGGTGGATTTCACTGATGTCCTCCAGGTAGGAAGGGCAGGTTTTCCGATACACTTCAAAGGCACGGTTGCCTCTTCCAATGGTGGCTTCTGCGATAGAAATCCACGGATTGTTGTGGCAGAAGATTCCAGCATTTTCTTTATATCCCGGTGGATAAGAGGAAATCTCTCCCAGATTTAAATAATAATGAGAGTAGGCCGGCTGCAGGATCATAATTCCATAAGGCGTTTCCAGTTTTTCCTGAACGGAGTCCAGAGCTTTTTCGGCCAGACCTTCTTTCACGCCGATTCCGGCCATGACACAGAATCCCTGAGGTTCAATGAAAATCTTTCCTTCTTCACAGCTGGAAGAGCCGACTTTTTCTGAGGCGGCATCATAAGCCCTCAGGAACCATTCTCCATCCCAGCCGTATTCTAATACGGTGTCATACATTTCCTGAACGGCCTGCAGAGCTTCTGCTTCCAGCTCAGGTTTGCCGAAACGGGCACAGATCGAAGCAAATTCTTTTCCATATTTTACGAACATTCCTGCGATAAATACGGATTCAGCTACAGGACCTTCGGATGGACCGGTGGTCTGGAAGGATTCGCCCGGTTCGGAAGAAAAGCAGTTCAAGTTCAGGCAGTCATTCCAGTCCGCACGTCCGATCAGAGGAAGCTTATGAGGTCCCAGATGGGTACAGGTAAAGGCAAAGGAACGGCGAAGGTGTTCAAAGAGAGTGTCAGCCTTTTCCGGATGGTTGTCAAAAGGAACCATCTCAGACAGGATAGAATCATCTCCGGTTTCCTTCAGATAAGCAGCAACTGCTGCAATCAGCCACAGCGGATCATCATTAAAGCCGCTGCCGATGTCCAGATTTCCTTTTTTGGTAAGAGGCTGGTACTGGTGGTAGGCACTTCCATCTTCAAATTGTGTGGCTGCGATATCAAGGATTCTTTCCCGGGCTCTCTCTGGAATCAGGTGTACGAATCCCAACAGATCCTGGCAGGAATCCCGGAATCCCATACCTCGTCCGGTACCGGATTCGTAATAGGAAGCAGATCTGGACATGTTAAATGTGACCATACACTGATACTGATGCCAGATATTGCCCATACGATTGACATGTGGATTCTGACTTTCCACATGAAATCTCTGGAGCAGCTCATTCCAGTAACTGCGCAGTTCTTCAAATGCTTTTTCCACCTGTTCTGAAGAGTGGAAACGTTCAATCAATGCGTGAGCCGGAGCTTTACGGATCATGTTAGGAGCATCCCATTTCTGATCAGAAGGGTTTTCACAATATCCCAGTAAGAAGATGAATTCTTTTTCTTCTCCCGGAGCCAGGGTGATGTCGATCTGATGGCTGGCAATCGGGAACCATCCGCTGGCCATAGAGTTACTGCAGGAGCCTTTGGCAACAGCAGCCGGATTTGCGGGGCTGTTACCCTGACCTAAAAAGACATCCCGGCTGGTATCGTAGCCGTTCACTTCTGTATTTACTGTGAAGAAGCTGTAATGATTGCGTCGTTCTCTGTATTCTGTTTTATGGTAAATCGTACTGTCCTCGACTTCCACTTCTCCGATACTTAGATTTCTCTGGAAATTTGTCATATCATCTACTGCATTCCAGAGACAGAATTCTACATAGGAAAAAAGTGTAATGGACTTGGGTATGGACGAAACGTTTCGTAATGTCAGGCGGTTGATCTCACAGGGAGCATCTGTTGGGACAAAGGCCAGAAGACAGGCTTCCAGTTCATTTTTGGAAGAGGAAAATTGTGAATAGCCCATTCCGTGATGGCATTCATAATGATCCAGCGGTGTACGAGTGGGAAGCATACCTGGATTCCAGACGGTATCACCGTCTTTGATATAGTAGTATTTTCCGTCGGAATCTACAGGGACAGAATTATAGCGATAACGGGTGATACGAAGAAGCTTTGCATCTTTATAGAAACTGTATCCGCCGCAGGTATTGGAAATCAGAGTGAAAAAGTCCTGTGTTCCCAGGTAGTTGATCCAGGGAAGCGGAGTGTCAGGCCGTGTGATGACGTACTCTTTGGCGGCATCATCAAAATATCCATATTTCATAGAAAACCTCCATATATATATAAATATAATATAAATGTAATGTTCAGGGTTTGTAC
>JBJEMC010000165.1:0-7919 GCA_051879475.1 Muricoprocola sp.
ATTCATTTTATACGTCTATTGTATACAAAGAATCGCGAATTTTTTCGAATTTTATACTACTTTTTCACAATTTTCCTCTTTTCTTTTTTTGCATTTATGGTACAATTATTATATGAGTATCTCGTAACATAACATTTCAATCGGAGTTTTCTCCGTTACTGAAACGTACGTGAACAGTAACCATTCTCCGAATTGTTACAGTATTTAATAACCATAGGGGGAACACGAAAATGGCAAAAGAAATAATTGCTATGCTTCTTGCCGGTGGACAGGGGTCTCGTCTTTACGCTCTGACCCAGAATCTGGCAAAACCCGCAGTTCCCTTCGGCGGAAAATATCGTATCATCGACTTTCCGCTGTCGAACTGCGTAAATTCAGGTATCGATACTGTTGGTGTACTGACACAGTATCAGCCTCTCGTCCTGAACGAGTACATAGGAAATGGTCAGCCATGGGATCTTGACCGTATTCATGGTGGTGTTCATGTTCTGCCGCCTTATCAGCAGGCATCCGGTTCTGACTGGTACAAAGGAACAGCTAATGCTATTTATCAGAATATATCTTTTATTGATCGTTATGATCCCAAATATGTCATCATTCTTTCCGGTGACCAGATCTGTAAACAGGACTACAGTGATTTCTTAAGATTCCACAAAGAGAAAAATGCAGAATTTTCTGTAGCAGTCATGGAAGTACCTTGGGATGAAGCTTCCCGTTTCGGTCTGATGGTTACAGATGAGAATGGTAAGATTTCCGAATTCCAGGAAAAACCAAAGGAGCCTAAGTCTAATCTTGCTTCTATGGGTATCTATATCTTTAACTGGGATGTCCTGAAAAAATATCTGGAAGAGGATGAAGCTGATCCAAATTCTGAAAACGACTTTGGAAATAACATTATCCCTAACCTTTTAAGAGACGGCAGAGAGATGTATGCTTACCGTTTCAGCGGTTATTGGAAAGATGTCGGAACCATCTCTTCTCTCTGGGAAGCTAATATGGAGGTTCTTGATCCGGAAAACAGCGGTATCAACCTCTATGATGATGACTGGAAAATTTACAGCCGTAACAGCGGTATGCCAGGTCATAAGATTGCTCCCGGTGCTGTGATTGAAAACGCCATGATTACTGATGGATGCCGTATCGCAGGTAATGTAAAACACTCTATCCTGTATGCCGGTGTCAAGGTTGGTGAAGGCGCAGTTGTAGAAGATGCTGTAGTTATGGGCAACGCTACCATTAAAGCCGGTGCTGTTGTAAAGCATTGTATCATTGCAGAAAACGCTGTGATTGGAGAAAATGCAATCGTAGGAGCAATGCCTGTAGGTGATGAAAAGGCAGTTGCTACTGTTGGACCTGGTGTTGAAGTAGGTGCCGGTGCAAAGATCGGTCCTAATGCCATGGTAAGAGAAAATGTAAAAGGTGGTGAAGAAGTATGTTAGCATCTAATTCAAAAGCTCTGGGAATTATTTTCCCAAATACATATGATTCTCTGGTACCTGAGCTTTCAAATGTGCGTTCAATGGCTTCTATCCCTTTTGCAAGCCGTTATCGCATGATTGACTTTATTCTGTCAAGCATGGTAAACTGCGGAATCGGCAACATTTCTATACTAGTTCGTAATAATTATTACTCCCTGATGGATCATCTTGGTTCCGGACGTGAATGGGATTTAACCCGTAAGAACGGTGGTCTGAATATCGTTCCTCCTTACGCTGAAAAAGACAGTAAACTGTACAGCGGTCGTGTAGAGGCTCTGGCTAACATTCTTGGTTTCCTGAGAAGACAGAAGGAAAAATACGTGGTTCTGGCTGACTCTCATATCGCATGTAATTTTGATTTTACAGATATGATCAGATTCCATGAAGAAAATAACGCAGATGTGACTGCAGCCTATATCCAGCAGAAACTTCCTGACAGTTTTGTCAGACATGCTGCAAATGACAGGGGGCTGTACTATACCTTTGATCTGTCAGGTTCTCGTATTACAAATATTTATATCAACTCAAAGGATACGAATGTTGTAAACTTTGGCATGAACATTTATGTCATTGGAAGAGAAAAACTCATTGACCTGATCAATACTGCTTCTGTTCGTGGTATGGTTTATTTTGAACGCGATGTTCTGGCTCCGCATCTGGATGTTCTGAATATGCAGGCTTATGAATTCACAGGCTACGCCGCTCAAATCAGTGATATGAAAGCATACTTTGATGAGAACATGAAACTTTTGGATGACAAGAATCTGGATGCTCTCTTCGAAGGTCATCCAATCTATACAAAGATTCGTGATGACAACCCAACAAGATACCTGTCAGGCTCTAAAGCATCAAATGTTATGGTAGCTGACGGCTGCGTCATTGAGGGTGAAGTAGAAAACTGTGTCATCTTCCGTGGTGTAAAGATTGCTAAGGGAGCAGTTGTTAAGAACTGCGTACTGATGCAGGATACAGTCATCGGAGAAGGTGCAAAGGTTGAATATACTATTACAGATAAAGATGTGGTGATCAGCGCCGGTAAAGAACTGAAAGGTGCTGACAGCTTCCCACTGTATATTGCAAAAGGACATAGAGTATAATCTGTTTCATAGTTACAGTTCACATGCGTTCCAGTAACAGTGGCATCTGAACTGTAACTTCAACCACGCAAAAAATGAGACTGCATTTTATGCAGCCTCATTTTTTTAATTAAAATACACTAGTTCCTGTTCCGGTGCCTCCGTTTTTTCATAACTGATACCGTAGAGTACAGGTCCCTCGTCTCCATAATCTTTCTGATATTCATAATGAATTTTTGCAGTCAGGACGATCCACTCTCTTGTTTTCAGTTCACGTATAAAATCCGCCTTACAGAGATATCCGATAAAACGAATATCATCCTCACAACATGTCATGGCATTTCTGCCCGGAACAAACATTCCTTCCGGCATTCTCCTGGATTTCATTACTTTTACCAGGAAACGGACAGTTTTCCCTTCATATCTCTCCGGATGGTCTGTTACATCCAGGAACCACAGACCATAGTCCATACTGTCTATCTCAATGATATCTGCATCCAGGTCATAGGGTGGAACCTCCGTACCCGGTTCAATCGGTTCTCCATCTTCCGTTTCAAAATATACCATTGCCGCAGGATTTAATCCGCGCACTGTACGACGATAAGAATGAAGATCCATGTCTTCTGAACAACGGTTAAAAATAACCGTCTCCGTATTAGTAAACATATTACTTATGATGCTTCTCATATTGTTCAGATATACCGGGAATGTACTTCCATCTACCATGGTAATTACCTGGGCGATTACCAGGCGCTCTAACGGTCCCCACTGCATCATCCAGGAAAAATCCCACATGCCGTTCATTTCCACAAATATTTTCCGTGGAGTATATTGACGAATACAGTATTTCAGAAAATCCATATTGAATTTTTCTTCCTCTTCCACTGTCACTGTGGTAATGTTGTTTGCGCACAGTGCTTCTTCGTCATATTCTTCTTCTCCGTCTTCACAGAGAATCAAAAGGCATCTCTGTCCTTCTGTAAACTCTTCGTCTGTTACCACATCTCTCAGGAAACTGGTTTTTCCACTTTCCAGGAATCCTGTCACCAAATATACGGGTATCTTCTGCATATCCGCCACGCTCTTTTCTATTTAAACTCTATTAAGCTAACAGAAACAGTTCTGCCAGTGCTTTTTCCTGTAATTTGGAACCAATTACACAGATTCTTCCTGTATAATCCGGTGTTCCGGTACGGATCTCATATTCTCCAGGAACAAAGTCAAAATGATACCATTCTCCCTCTACGTCTGCAGAAGGAACCATTCCTTTCGCTCTCAGGATCACACCATATTCTGCTGCTTCACAGAGAATATCAAAAATCTTCTCCAGTTCAGCCCTGGTATATTTTCTTGGCGTTTCTTTTCCCCAGGAAGTAAAGACTTCATCCGCATGATGATGTCCATGGTCATGGTCGTGGTCGTGACCGCATCCACAGCCACATTCCTCATCATGGTCGTGATGATGATGGTGTTCATGTTCATGCTCATGTTCATGGTCGTGATCATGGTCGTGATCATGGTCGTGATCACATCCACATTCTTCATCATGATCGTGATCATGGTGGTGTTCATGCTCATGCTCGTGATCATGGTCGTGACCACATCCACATTCTTCGTGATCGTGATGATGATGTTCTTCTTCCATCAATTCCTTGGCCAGAGAATTTGTACCTTCCACTGCATCCAGAATCTGCTGTCCTGTCAACTGATCCCATGGTGTTGTAATGATAACAGCATTCGGGTTTTTCGCACGGATCATTTCTGCTGCCTTTAACTGCTTCTCTTCAGAAAGCTTCTGTGTTCTGCTTAAAATAACTGTTCCGGCATTTTCCACCTGATTATTATAAAACTCACCAAAATTCTTCATATATATCTTAATCTTGGAAGCATCAGCTACCGTGATGAGACTGTTCACAACCAGTCCTGCATCCCCCGCTGCTTTCTCAACTGCAATCCGCACATCAGAAAGCTTGCCCACTCCTGAAGGCTCGATCAAAATACGATCCGGATGGAATTTCTCTGTCACTTCTTTCAGAGCTTTTCCAAAATCACCTACAAGAGAACAACAGATGCAGCCAGAGTTCATTTCTGAAATGTTAATTCCGGCATCCTTTAAAAATCCGCCGTCAATTCCGATTTCTCCAAACTCGTTCTCAATCAGAACGATCTGCTGTCCTGCATAAACTTCCTGAATCAGTTTCTTAATCAAAGTTGTTTTTCCTGCGCCGAGGAAACCTGAGATAATATCAACTTTTGTCATTACGAATCCCTTCTTCCTATTTTCTCAATCAATGTTACTGTTCACATACGTTCCAGCAACGATGAAAAAGCCATGCAAAATCACCTTCGGTGATGGCTTTTTCATTGCAGACCTCGGGTTTTGCCAAGCAAAACACCTCGCGGAACAGTGGCACCTGAACAGTAATCAATCAACATCTATTATCAGCCCTTAGCGGGAAATTATAGCACAGTTTATTTTTTTATACAAGACATTTGCGCCATATAACTTAAAAAATCCATTAAAATTTCAAAATCTACTTCCACTCTGGTATTCATCAGTTCCTCGATACGGTTCAGATTCGGATCAGAATGTTCCAGTTCTCTGGAATATCTGCGGGCAATCTCTATTCTGTCCTGGGAAGATACCTGACAAATAGCCTCCCATACAAGGGTACTGTAAATTGTCATTTTCACCTTCGCCAATGCATCCCCATCATATACTGCCCCGCAGAAATACGTAAACAGGAAATACACCGCCATTTGTTCCATCTCAGTTTCCGGAATGGGTTTAAAGGCACAGGTTCCTAAGCCTGCCTCTTCCGTTTCTATTTTCGCATTCCACCTGTGAATCCAGTTTTTGCAGTCCCAGGCCCAGTCTTCATCCAGCACTTCCAACTGATCTAACATGCCTATCAGGCTTCTCTGTATTTCCATCCAGCCCAGAGAATCTGTCTTTTTTCCGCTTTTCAGGATTATTTCTGCCAGCTTTTTTCCTGCTCCCGGTTTCTGATATCGCTCCAGCAGCTCCTGTATCTCAAACAATCTTCTGGAATCGATACGGTTCTGGATATCGTGACCTAACGCCAGAATCTTTGCCATCCTAAGATAAATAGATTCTTCCCTGTTCTGCAAAATCTCAATCATAAACTTTCTGCAATCCTGAAGAGCAGAGTACAAAAAGAAATCAAATTCCTCATCCAGAGGATCTTCTTTCTCATCCTCTTTTTGTAGAAAGGTTACCGGTTCTTCTTTCTTAAGAATCAGTTCTGCCGCCATAGGGCAGGACATGGACAGGGATATTTCCCGTTCATTCGCAAAGACTTCAATATGTCTTGGATATTTTCTGCATGTAGTACACATCATATCTGCTCCCGCCTCCAGATGTATATCACACAGATTCTCTTCATTTAAGAAAGCACAGCGTTTTTCTTCATACTGAAGAAAAGTTCCATTTTCCCAGTCAACAGAATTCATCAGCCTGCTGCCAAATGATCCTTCCTGCTCCGTGTATTTCCTTAAGGATTTATCATCTATTACAATCTGCCATCCTGCGCAGCAGGTTGCAGGGCAATCCCCCGCCAGACATTTAAACTTTCTATAATAATCCGGTACTGTATATAACATATGATTTACTCCTGTCCCAGCAAATACTTGTAAATTGCTTCCGCACATCCATGATGGTTATTATCTGCCACCTGCACATGAGCAATTGCCTTTACGTGTTCATTGGCATTTCCCATAGCCACCGCAAGTCCTGCTTTTTTCAGTGCCGGCAGGTCATTATCGGCATCGCCAACCATAATCATCTCTTCAACAGGGATACCCAGTGTCTCACTTAAAAATTCCAGTCCCTTTGATTTATCCATATCCAGAGGAGTGATTTCCAGAGAAGAAATTTCTGCTTTTGCATAGGTCAGTGGAAGTTTTTCCTTAAGCAGCGCTTCCATAGTTTTTTCCCGTTCTTCCACGCTGGTATGAAAAAGACATATTTTTTCTATATTTCCATTGTTTTTCTTAATCTCTTCAAAAGCATTAGGAACCATCGTTCCCACCTTTATGAGGCTAGGCTGCAGCCATGCCATTTCATAATGTTCCAGGCGAAACCCCTGACTCTCATTCATGTAATCGTCCCCACCACTGAAAATCAGCGGCATAATATCTCTTCCCTTCACCAATTCAAAAATCTTCTCAATATATTCATAAGAAACGGAAGCCATTTTTGCAGGTCTTTTGTGCACCAGGTCATAAATCAGAGCACTGTTTTCTCCGCAAAGGTAATGCATATCCGGAAAATCCTGAAGGATTTCTCTCATCTGTGCATAAGATCTTCCTGTACAAAATACCACTTCTTTTCCCGCCTTCAATGCTGCGTGAATAGCCTCTTTTGTTTCCTCATCTATTATTTTCTCATCCGTCAGCACTGTTCCATCCATATCCAGTGCAATTACTTTATATTCTCTTTTCATTTTTCCCTTTCCTGACGCACTTGCTGCGTCAATAATGGTAGATTTGGAAGTTCACTTCCAAACTTTCCTCATCCTATATTCACTAACATTCCTGTTATCACAGCAGCTCCATAAAGCACTGCCAGTATGATCATATTATCCTTTACATGTTTATTCATTTTAAACAACAATACCATTCCCAAGCCTGCTCCGGAACACAGACCGGCAATCAGCGAGCCAAAAGCTATGTGCCCCGCAAGATATAACTCTGTCAATGCTACAGATGCCGCACAGTTAGGGATCAAACCAATCAGAGAGGTCAGAAATGGCTGAAAAACACTTCCATTTAAAAAGAGTTTTTCCAAAACAGCCTCACTTACTCCTGCCATAACAAAACCCAATATCAGATTTATTACCAGCAAAAATAAAAACAGTTTTCCTGTATGATAAAGCGCTGATTTAAAAATGCTTCTCTCTTCACAATGACATTCCAGGCATACATCATGTAAATTATGAACGGTTCTCTGATTTTTCCAGATCAGGTCGGTCAATACACCCACAATAATTCCGACTGCGATTTTAATAAGAAGAATTCTCCCAATCTGCGGCAACATTTCCGGTTCTGCCAGAAGAATCGGGATAGCTTCATCACTTGTCGAAATAAATACCGCCAGCACCGTTCCCGCTGAAATCAGATGACTTGTGTAAAGGTTCGCTGATGTTACAGAAAATCCACACTGTGGAAAAGCTCCCAGAAGTGCACCGACACACACTCCCGCCTTCTTATGTTTCATCCATCCCTGAATCCTCTGAAGTTCTACTTTATGTTCCAGATACTCAATCACATAATATGCCAGGAACAAAAAAGGCAGTGCCTTCAGTGAATCTATACATGCATCTAATATAATTTCCAAATACAA
>JBJEMC010000166.1:0-7878 GCA_051879475.1 Muricoprocola sp.
GGAGAACGGACTGCCTTTACGGCTTTTGAAAACGCTGAAGCAGTAAAGGTAACCGGGTCGGAGTAATTGCTGTAGACCTTGCCGCCTTTTACACTCTTAAAACTTCGGATTGCCAGTTTATACGTTTCCCCGTCTGTTAATTTCTGGATATAGACTTTTACAGTGCTGGGATTTGTGATGGTACGGATTGCCTGATAAGACTTTGTTTCCTTATCATATTTTGAAATCTCGTATCCTGAAGCACCGCTTACCCGGCTCCACTTCAGGGTAACTGCCCGGTCTCCCAGGGCTGTATACTGGAAGTTCCTGGGAGTACCTGGTTTGGAGGCAACCGGTTTACAGGAAACTACGGAAGAAGCAGTCCCTTCTGTATTCTTGGAATCGTATGCACAGACTTTAAAAGAGTAGGTCTGATTGTATGTAAGACCGGAAAACTTAATAGAAGTAGAAGTTATGCTCCGGATCTTCTTGAATGTGCCTGAGGAAGTCTGTTTGTAAATGTTATATCCCTTTGCATTTTTTACTTTGTCCCAGGATAACGTGGCAGTGTTCCCTACCGTTCGAATCTTAACATTTGTGACCTTTGCCGGGGCAGCAGAAACCGGGATGGCACAAAGGCTAAGAATGAAAAGGAACGTAAGGAGAAAAGTTGAAATCTTTTTCTTTAGGTTCATTTCATTTTTCTTACCTTTCTTTTTATTTTTATAAATAAATCATAGCAAAATTTGAAATCTCTGTCAATGAAAAGACCTGAAAGAAAACCCTCTTTTCATTGAAAGAAAAGGGATATTATGATAAAATAAATATACTATTGCCTTAATTACAGGAGCTTAAGATTATTATGGAAAATTATGGGAAAAAGTACTATTTTAAGTACTGGGTGATCTATACGATTCTGTTTGCGGTGACGTCTGCCGGCGTATTTTTCGTGTTCTGGGAAGAAGGAAAGAGTTTCTGCTGGCTTACCGATGCAGTGTCACAGTATGTCCCCAAAGTATATTATTTTATCAGAGAAGCAAGAGAGTTTTTTTCAGAATTATTAAAGGGGAATTTTTCATATCAGTTTTATGATTTTTCCCTGGGCCTGGGAGACAGTACCCCTCTTCATATGGAGCCGGTGTACTGGTTATTTGCACTGTTTCAGCCAAAGAATGTGGAAACAGCCTATACGGTGATCATGATCTTGCGGTATTATCTGGCAGGGCTTTCCATGTCCGTATTTCTTCTGTACTTTCACACAGAAGGCTGGGCATCCATCCTGGGAAGCCTGGCATATATCTACTCCGGATTTGGCCTGTATGCGGGAATGAAACATAACCATTTTCTGGCACCTATGATTCTGTTCCCTCTGTTGATTCTTGGCATGGAGGAGATTTACCGGAAAAAAAGATGGTATCTCTGTACTATTTTTGTGGCAGTGAGCCTTTGGTGCGGTTATTATTTTACTTATATGAGTACCTTTGGAATGGGTGTCTATTTTCTCATCCGTTTCTTTACGGGAAAAGAAGAAAAGAGCATCAAGGCATTCCTTCTGAGGATGAGAACCATCATCTGTTCCTACCTGTTGGGAATTGCGATTGGGAATATCACATTTTTTAATACCTTTGCAAACTTCCTGGAATCCGCCAGGACATTTTCGAATGAAGCGTATCAGGTTCCCTTTACCTATGGAAAATCATGGCTCTATGAATGCTTTAAATCTTTTCTGGTGGCAGGAAGGACGCCGGGAAACTGGATGCATTTCGGATTTATCGCATTTGCATTTTTTGCTGTCATCATCCTTTTTGTGAGAAAAGGAAGAAAAGAGTGGAAAGCTGCCTTTGTGACAGGAAGCATCTGCTGTGTGATTCCCATGATTGCCTATGTACTCAGTGGTTTTGACAGGGCAAATAACCGTTGGTGTTATATGTATGCCTTTGTGATCAGCGCAATCCTGGCAGTGATGGCAAAGGAACTGTTCACTCTCAGTAAAAAGGAACTCATTCTCCTTTTGATCGCATCAGTGCCGTATCTTTATATTGGAATCGTTAAGAAGCTGCTGGGATTTGAAGTGGACAACAGTATCTTTGGCATGAGCGTACTGGTACTTCTGGCGTATCTGTTCCTGTTGGCAGCAAATCTCTGGAAAAGGGGCTCTGTAAAGGTAAAAAGGGGATGTATGACGGCTCTTACCATAGGGATGCTGATGATGTCCGGAGTATTTATCTTTGCCCCTTCCTTTGGAAATCTGGTGGCAGAATTTCCTGAAAAGGGAAAGGTAGTGAAGCTGATCAAAAATACACCTTTAAAAGCGGTAAAAAATACTACCGGCAAGGACAACTTTTACAGAGTTTCCACCGGCAAGAATAAAAATGCCAGCCAGAATGCTTCCATGCTGTTAAGGTATAATGGACTGAATTATTATACCAGTACGCAGTTAAAAGGAACTGCGGATTTTTACAGGACATTGGGGCTTACGACCTGGAATAAAGTCCGTATTGAGGGCTTTGATGACAGGGGATTCTTAGACATCCTGGCAAATGTAAAGTATTATTGTATGAATGAAAAGGCGGTGTATGATCTTCCCTATGGATATACCAAGTCCTCTGAAAAACAGGTAGGTTCCAAGGTATATGAGATCTTTAAGAACCAGTACAGGCTGCCTTTTGGATATACTTATGACCAGACGATTTCCTTTGAAGAACTGGAAGAGTATCCCGTATGTGAAAGACAGGAAGTCCTGATGCAGGCAGCGGTCCTTGATTCGAAAGAAGGCAAAGATACAGGGGAGAATATTCAGATCACCGGCAAGCTGGCCGACATTCTAGATATGGAGCTTTCTGAAGGCATCGAATTGACCGGGGATCATCTGTATGCCCCTGGAGGAAGTGAGATAACGATTCAGTTTAAGGGAGAAGACGAGGCAGAGACCTATCTCTGGCTTTCAGGTCTTTCTACAGATACCCGAGGCAAAACGAATCTGGAAATAGTCAGCGGAGATACTGCCATTAAATATACGTATTACAGTGATAAGAGTACCTACAAGGCAGATCAGGATGAGTACATTTTTAATCTGGGATATAAGGAAGAAGCGGAAAATAAAGTTACGATCCGTTTCTTGCAGACTCTGGATGCAGATTTTGATTCCATATCCATCTATGTCCAGCCAATGTATGCCACGCAGGAATATACTTCAAAGCTGAAAGAGAATGCTTTGGAGAATGTGACCTTTGGACGGGACAGCTTTTCAGGGGAAGTTGACCTGGAGGATGAAAAACTGATGGTTTTTAGTATCCCGTACCAGAATGGATGGACAGCTTATGTCGATGGAGAAAAAACAGAGATTGAAAAAGTAAATATGATGTATTCAGGTCTTTCTTTATCTGAAGGACATCATGTGATAGAAATGAGATATCATATGCCGGGGCTTAAGATCAGTCTCATCATTTCAGCATCAGGCATTATGATACTGGTCATAGCGTTAATGATAAGGAGGAAGAAGAAAAATGCTGCATAGCATTATCATTCCATGCTACAACTCTCACCAGACGATTCGTAAGGTAGTGGAGTCAACCATGGAGGAAATGGACAGACTGGGAAGAGGAGAATATGAGTTTATTCTGGTGGATGATTATTCTCCTGACAACCCGAAGACAATCAATGTATTAAAAGAACTTGCCAGAGAGTATTCTAATGTAAAAGTGGTGGAACTGGCATATAACAGCGGACAGCATAACGCTGTTATGGCAGGGCTGAATTATGCAAGAGGAGAACTTCTGATTGCCATGGATGATGATGGACAGACCCATCCTTCCCAGCTTCAGTATCTCTTTGCAGAAATCGATAAAGGCTATGATGTGGTCTATGGCTACTATGAGAAGAAAAAACACAGCCTGTTTCGGAATTTCGGAAGTTATGTGAATCATATGACAGTACGGATTCTGTTAAATAAACCCAAGGATCTGAGAGCATCCAGTTTCTGGGTGATCAGGAAATATGTCAGAGATTCCGTTATTCAGTTTCAGAGTCCCTACACACAGCTGCAGGGATTATTCCTTCGAACCACCAAGAACATCAGCTGTATTCCCATCCAGCATTTTGAGAGGGAAGTGGGACATTCCAACTATACCTTTAAGAAGCTGCTGAAGCTCTGGTCAAACACCATGGGTTATTCTGTAGTGCCGCTGCGCATGGCAGCCAAACTGGGATATATATTTTCTCTCATAGGAATTATCGGTGTCTTGTGGGTGATTATTAATAAAATAAGAAGACCCGGCGTACCGGTGGGATGGACAAGCATGGTGGCAGCTCTGTTCTTCTTCTCCGGAATCATTCTCTTGTTCATGGGGCTGATTGGAGAGTACATAGGCAGGATGTTCCTGGAAATGCAAAAGACACCTCAGTTTGTCGTTCGGAACGTGTATGGGGAAGACATGGAAGAGAGAAAGATAGAAGTAAATGAAAATTTTAAATAAATTTTATTTTCATATTTTATGAAGCGTGAAAGGCTGTTATCATTTTCTGATAACAGCCTTTCTTAAAAGTAGATAATAAGATTTTGAAGGAGGAGGTCGAATATGAGAGATATTCGACAGTTAGTAAGGACTGCCGGTTGATTTCTCATTGGGGACCGGCTTATTTATGTCTCTTACTCAACTTCTTCACCTATATATCCGTTGGAGAGAAAAAATTATGACGGCTAAAATAAAAAAAATTTATTTTTTTTAAAAATTTTTTTTGAGGTATATTTTTTCCAGATTTTCCATCTTACTGTTCATATTGGAGAACAGTGCATTGACAATTGTAATGGCAGCCATAGACTCTACAACGACGACTGCTCTCGGAACGATAATCGGATCATGGCGTCCCCGGACACTGACAGAGATTTCTTCTCCCGATTTATTTACGGTGTTCTGAACTGCTGAGATGGAAGGGGTTGGTTTGATACCGATTCTCATGATCAGATCACTTCCGTCACTGATGCCACCTAAGGTTCCTCCTGAATGATTGGTGGCCTTTTTGATCTGATGGTTTTCATCCAGGACAAAGGCATCGTTGTTCTGGCTTCCCCTGGAAGCAGAAACGGCAATTCCATCTCCCATTTCAAAGGATTTCACTGCTCCGATGGAAAACATGGCTTTTGCCAGATTGGCAGAAAGTTTTTCAAAGACCGGATCGCCAAGTCCCGGAATCATGTTATGTACAACACATTCGATCATTCCGCCGCTGGAATCCCCCTTTGACCGACATTCATCCAGATAAGCCATGGCTTCTTTGGCGGCCTGGGCATCCGGCATGTTCAGCGGATTACGTTCTATTTCTTCCATATCATATCTGGATGGGTCTGCCTTTATGGGGCCTATGCCGGAAGTATAAGTAGAAAAAGTAATTCCAAGGTGGTTTAAGATTTTGCAGGCAACAGCACCGGCAGCCACGCGGCCTATGGTTTCACGGCCGGAGGAGCGTCCGCCGCCTCTGTAATCCCGGAATCCATATTTTTCATCAAAAGTATAATCTGCATGTCCCGGACGGTAGTAGGAGGCAATCTCACTGTAATCAGAAGAACGCTGGGTTTTGTTAAAGACGATCAGAGAGATGGGTGTGCCTGTGGTTTTCCCTTCAAATACGCCTGAAAGTATTTCAACAGTGTCATCTTCTTTTCGGGGCGTTGAGTAACGGTTCTGACCTGGTTTCCTGCGGTTTAAGAAAATCTGAATATCTTCTTCGCACAGTGGAAGTCCCGCCGGGCATCCATCGATGACAACACCAAGTCCCTTTCCATGGGATTCCCCCCAGGTAGAAATCTGAAAATACGTACCAAATATTGATCCTGACATAGCAGTGCCTCCTGTATATATGTTATAATGATACCAGGGAGGATTGTGAGAGTGCAAAGCACGGAACAATCCGTAGGTATCATTGAACTTAATGGGTTACAGTTCAGGTGCCACTGTTCCGCGAGGTGTTTTGCTTGGCAAAACCCGAGGCCTGCAATGAAAAAGCCATCACCGAAGGTGATTTTGTATGGCTTTTTCATTGTTACTGGAACGCACGTGAACAGATAACCTTAATGGTTCATAATTTAGGATTATATCATTCACTTTTAAGTGGGTCAATGATTAAAGAAAGGAGAGGAAAAACCTGTGAAAAAAATAATCCGGAAACGAATCTTATGTTTCATTTTAATAATCTGTCTGTGTATCACGGCCAATATAACATCATCTGCCGCTTCTGCTCAGGAAAATAAAGAAAATACGCAAAGAACCATTAAGCAGTTTCTTACAGTAGCTTTGCAGCCTGTGGGGAGCACTCTGTACGTCTGGGGCGGAGGATGGAACCGGGAAGATACCGGGGCTGGCATAGAAGCCCGGACAATAGGGGTAAGCCCCCAGTGGGAAAAATTTTTTGACAGGCAGACAAAATACTATGATTATACTAAGACCAGATATCAGATACATAATGGGCTGGACTGCTCCGGCTACGTGGGCTGGGCAATCTACAATCTCATGGAGACAGAAGACGGGAAAAAAGGATATGTGATGTCTGCCAGACGGATGGCGAAAAACTTTGCAAACCGTGGATGGGGAACCTATACCGAGAAAGGAAAGATAAAGAATCATAAAGCCGGTGACATCATGTCTTCTTCCGGTCATGTATATATTGTAGTGGGAGAATGTGAAGATGGAAGCGTGGTGCTGTTACATTCCAGCCCTCCTGGGGTACAGCTTTGCGGAACATATACGCCGGAAGGCAAAGCAAACAGCCAGGCAGTGAAACTTGCAAAAAAATATATGAAAAAATATTATCCCGAATATTATAAAAGATATGGGGGATGTTCCAGGAATGTGACGTATCTTCAATTATATAACCGCTTTCGGTGGAAAATAAACGGAACAGTCATGAGTGATCCTGATGGCTACCGGGATATGACGGCAGATAAGATTCTGAAAGATCTGTTTCAATAACGCGAAAATGTGCCTCCAACACGGGGGCACATTTTTTATGGGAAAATTTAGTTTGTCACACTCTGGGAAAACTGCATTTTGGTTTCCTGGATCTTGGATTCCTGGGCATCCGGAACCGGATAGAATCCTCTCTGATGCATCATCTGGAAAACGGTATCCTGGATTTCATGTTCCTGTTCCAGAATATGAAGAAGAGTGTTTCTTACATCGGAGTGAATACATTCATTGGAAAAGGTGTTGTAATGTTCGGTGCATGTTTTGGCGGCTGCCAGGGCATCCCCGAGAATTTCTTTTTCTGAATAAACGGATTTTGTCATGTCTTTTACCTCTTTCTTTCATAAATTATTGCAGATGTCGGTATACCGTATTGAAATGACCCTGATGTTTGGCTGCAATCTGCTGGAACTGCTGTTTGATTTCCTGGTCTTCTGTATGCTCTGCCAGCATTTGGTACTTTTTCACCAAAAGCTCTTCAGAAGAAAGTATTTCGTGAATAGCTGATAATTCTTTTTCAGATAACTGACTCATATTTTTCCTCCAATCCGGCGTATTTATTTTGATGTTACAGTTCAGGTGCCACTGTACTGGAACGCACGTGAACGGTAACATTTTGACGCTCTATGGATAGTATGGAAGGAAAAAAAGAAATTATTCGTATGAAAAAAAGAAATTATTTGTATGAAAAAAATAAATATAATTGGAAGAATCATACATTATCATTGACTTTTTCAGCAATGTAATCTACAATCAGATTTGAATGTAAAAGGAATTTGCAAAATAGGATTTCATGCGTTAAGTGTTCCGTGGATGGGGAGTTGCCGCAGAAACGAAAAACAGCCGACGACAGTGATAGGTCAGCAAAGAGGAAAGGTGCTGTTTACGATATGAGATTCGCACCCGTTGCATAGGAAAGATGGATGTTACAGTTCAGGTG
>JBJEMC010000167.1:0-7826 GCA_051879475.1 Muricoprocola sp.
TTCCCTTTACAGGCAAAATTCTATAATACTATAAAAGGAACTGTTAAAAATGCCTTTCTGATGGCTCTGGCAAATCTTCCGTATACAGCAATTATCATGGTTATTACTATCGGAAGTGTAATCCTGACATTTTTAAATAGCACTACTTTGTATTATGGACTTCTGATTTGGCTTCTGGTTGGTTTTTCCGTTATCGCCTATCTGAATTCCAGATTCTTTATGAAGGTGTTTGACCCATACATAAAAAAATTGCAGGCTGATGAAACAGCTGCCTCAGGGGATATCAGCGAAGAATTTTCTTCTGTATTTAAGAACCTGTCACCTCAGGAACTTCCGAAAGAAAACGAAGAAGAAAATCAATAATTTTATAAAACAAAAGACCAATGTCCAGTGGAATCATTGGTCTTTTGTTTTATATGCCCATTCCATCTTTCATGATCTGATTTTCTGTCTCACCATACATTTCCGGATTGCCACCGCACAGTTTACAAAAAAACTGCAGTGCCAAAATCCCATCCACTGTATCCTTTCTTTTCAAAGTGGTACACATCCTCTCCGGATGCCACTGAAGGCTGTAAATGGGAAGAGACTCATGATGCATCGCCTCCACAGTCCCATCTTCCAGACAGTAACTGTCCGGAATCAAACCTTTTCCAAAATGCTCCACCGCCTGATGATGGGCACTGTTATGAGCAAATTCTCTTCCGTAGATTTTTTCCAGCCAGCTCCCTTTTTCCGCAATGCACC
Organism: Muricoprocola sp.; assembly: GCA_051879475.1. Classification (GTDB taxonomy): domain Bacteria; phylum Bacillota; class Clostridia; order Lachnospirales; family Lachnospiraceae; genus Marvinbryantia. The sequence goes on from JBJEMC010000167.1 coordinate 748, forward strand.
GATGCACTTTATCCGGCTCCGTCAGCTTACGGGAATGACGAAAGGATGTGGACAGATGTTGGATCAGGGTACCGCCAAAATACACATTGATAACCTGATGCCCTCTGCAGATTCCAAATACCGGTTTTTTGCTTTTCACAAAAGCATCCAGCACCTCAAACTGCAGTTTATCCAGCCCGTCTACGATCATGATACTGCCTTGCTTTTCTTTTCCATAGCGGTATGGGTTGATATCTCCTCCTCCCGGAAGCAGAAGACCGTCAAATTCCTCCACCCTAAAATGGGAATAATCCATATATTCCTGCTGAAAGCTCATCGGAGCCTGTTCTTCCTGTAAAGATATTGCCACCGGATCCATTCCTGCTGCACGTGCCGCTCTGGTATAATTTTCGATATTCTGATTAATCTCCGGAATCGCAATCCTTGGTCGCTTCATTGTACTTCCCTGCCTTTATACAACATTGTATTATGATATATACACCCAGCGAATGGGCTTTCATTAATGATCTTTAATGGAATTCAGGAAATCCTTCGCACGCTGCGAAACCGGATTGGTAAAGAATTCCTCTGGCGTATTTTCCTCAATGATCCTTCCGCCGTCCATAAAGATCACCCGGTCTGCCACTCTTCTCGCAAAATTCATCTCATGGGTAACAACCACCATCGTCATACCTTCTTTTGCAAGCTCCGTCATGACGTCCAGCACCTCACCGATCATCTCCGGATCCAGTGCGCTGGTAGGTTCATCAAACAAAATTGCCTTTGGATGCATGGCAAGAGAACGGGCAATGGCAACTCTTTGTTGCTGCCCGCCAGAAAGCTGTGCCGGCATTTTTGCAGCCTGTGAATCCACACCTACCCTTTTCAGAAGGCGCATAGCCTCCTCTTTTGCCTCTTTTTTGGAGATGTGTAGCACATCTGTCGGACCGAGGATCACATTATCCAAAATATTTTTGTGCGCAAACAGATTAAAGGATTGGAACACCATTCCAATCTGGGCACGAAGCTTTGCCAGATTTTTTCCTTCTTCGGGAATTTTCTCTCCATCAATGAGGATTTCCCCGGAATCAATGGTTTCCAGGCGATTGATGGTACGACAGAGGGTGGATTTGCCGGAGCCGGAAGGTCCGATAATGACCACCACTTCTCCCTTTTTTACACTTAAATTGATATCCTTTAATACGTGGAGTTCTCCAAAATGTTTATCCACATGTTTTAATTCTATAACCGGAACCTGTTTTTCCACATTCGATTGATTTCTGATATCGTCCATAGCACTCCCTCTCCTTTCTTAGTTCTGCTGCATGGCTGCCTTGGAATTTGCCTGCATAGCTCCCATGGTATTGTTCCTGCGTCTGGCCGCCATAACAGAAGCCCGATTCAGCAGATAATTAATGATGATATAGATAATCGCTACAACCAGATATACGGAAAGCAATGCATCATAGTTCGAAATCAAAACCTTCGCATTCTGCATCAGATCTGGGAAATTTACCACATAAGCAAAGGTAGTATCTTTGACCACGATCACGATTTCAGAGATCATAGCAGGAATCACATAGCGAAATGCCTGGGGAAATATTACCTTGAAAAACATATGCCATTTACGCATTCCCAGGGAAAGTGCAGCTTCCCTCTGTCCTTTTGGCACTGCATTTACACCGGAACGAAGCACCTCTGCAACCACTCCGGATGCAGAAATTGCCACAGGTGCAGCAATCTTCCAAAAAGCCGGCAGCTTCATTCCAAGCTGCGGGGCAACCAGAAAAAAGAAATAAACAAACAAAAGGGTAGGCACACCTCTGGTAAACTCAATCAGCACAGTGCTGATTCCCCTTACCACCTTGATATCACTGATTCTTCCAAGCATCATGACAAACCCCATCAAAAAGGTAAGTATTCCTGCGGCCAGTGCAACCTCCATCGTTCCCAGAAGTCCCCGCCCCAGAAATCTCCAGGTGGTGTATCTGGTCAAAAATGACCAATACCTGGCATTCAACTGTCCGGAAATGTAAAAACGACGAATCACCAGCGCAATCAAAACAGCAAGCCCGCCCAGGGAAAGTATCGTTGCAATCCTGATATTCCGTCTGGTTTTTGGTCCGGGAGCCTCGTAAAGAGCATCCCTGACGGAAGTGCGTGCATCTCTTTTCATCGCAGAATCCTCACTTTCTTATCTATCAGATTTCCGATTTGTCCAATTACTACCGCAGTCACACAATACATGGCAGCGGAGATAAAGAATGCGGTCACGCCTCCCACCGCATGGGTGTTGATGTGAGAGACAAGTCCGGTCAATTCCTGTGGATTTAAAGGCACCTGTGAAGCCAGTGCTGTGGTAAGCATGGTTGCCACCAGCAGATTTGTCAAAGGCAGTACACTGGAACGCAGAGCCTGGGGAATCACAATTTTTCGGATGATCTGAAAAAAGGTCATTCCCAGAGAGCGTGCCGCTTCAATCTGCCCCACAGCGATGGTATTGATCCCCGTCATCAGATACTCAGAACAAAACGCCGCCGGAAGTAAAGCCGCTGCGATCAGCACACAATTAAAATAGGACAGCACCACATTCAGATACGGCAGCGCATAAACAAGGATGATCAACAGACAGACACCGGGAATGTTCCGAAAAATCTGCACATACAAATCCCCTGCCACTTGCAAGGGCTTAATCGGACTCACACGCATAACAGTAATCACGATTCCGATAACAAATGCCGATGTAAATGCCAATGCTGTCAATTTCCATGTTGTCAGAAGCGCCATAAGATATTTGTCTCCAAACTGAGACAGGAGTTCACTGATTCCCATATATCCTCCTTCAAAGAAGGCTCCAAGAGCATCGCCCTTGAAGCCTCATCACCAAAAACTATAGCAAATTCACTTCCTGCTTATTCTTCAATTGCCGGAGCTTCCGGTACGGTTTCAATTCCGGTACGATTTCCAAGGCTGATCTTCCAGAGTTCTGCCCAGGTTCCATCCTCTTCGATCTTCTCCAAAAATCCATTGACAAACTCTACGCCGTCAGAATCAAGAGGAAGTCCAATTCCGTAGTTATCTTCCGGTCCGAATACATCACCTGCGATTGCATACGCATCCGGATTCTTAACAATGGCATTCAGAAGCAGGGTATAATCAGTAACATAAGCATCTACACGGCCCTGTTCCAGTGCGGTACGTGCTTCCAGGTCATTAGTAAATTCCTGTACAGTTGCTTCCGGTGCATATTCTGCCAGAATGTCAGGACCTGTGGAACCGGACTGTGTGGCAACAGTCTTGCCTGCCAGGCTGTCAACGCCTGTAATCTCCTCATTTCCGGCTTTTACCAGAACTGCCTGTTTGGAAGTATAGTATGGACCTGCAAAAGAAATTAATTCTTTACGTGCATCGGTAATAGAATATGTAGCAAATACAACGTCTACCTGATCACTCTGAAGAACAGATTCACGAGTACTGGAATCTACCTGTGTCAGTTCAAATTTTGATTCATCACCGAGAATGTAGCGTGTCAGGAGCTGATAAAGTCCTGCATCAAATCCACGGATTCCATCATCGGTCTCATCCAGCTGGCTGAAGAGAAAAGAGGTACGGGTACCGCCAACTCTTAATACACCGGCTTCTTTTACTGCAGATGCCCAACTGTTTGCCTCGATCTCTGCATCATCTGCAACACTTCCGGAAGCGATCAGAGCATCAAATGCTTCCTTATCAATGGCAACTCCTTCTGCTTCTTCCGCAAAAACTGTTGCTGTTGTACCAAACGCTAAAGTTGCTGACAGCAGGATTGCTGCTGCTTTTTTGATTGTGCTGAATTTTCCCATAATTTCCTCCTTTTAAAGCTTTAATTTACCCCTTCGGGTAACTGATTTTTGATAGGATTATCATATACCTATTTTCATAGTATGTCAATAGGAAATTAGTATTTTACTCTTTACTCTTCAAAATGTCCATGAAAGTCCGTTGCCTTTTTCCATAATGCTTTATCTTTATCCATCTTACGTTCTTCTCCTCTCTGTACTTTTTTAACAGAAGAAAGGACACCTCAATCTAAGGTGCCTTTCTGCTGTTATCGAACATTCATTTATTTGTATTATTCTATACCATATTCTTTTAATAATTGCTCACAGTATTTCTTGTCCTCTGTTGCTTTCTGCAAATCCTCCAAACGATTTTCCTTTAATAATCTGGATGTTAATAAAGACATCCTATCCATGCCTTTTTCCACGCCATCATCATAGATCATCTGACCAAGTCGCGTCATCGATACCACCTCCCTGATTTCCTGCAAATCTATTCCTTTCAAGAATTTATCTGCTAATGTATAGAGTATTGCGATTGTTTTTTCTGCAGTAACAGTCTCTTCCTGTTTTGCAATTAAAATAGCTTCTTTTATCTTTTCTTTCCGGCTCATCTTACCAGACATTAATGGTGCGAGAGCCAATCCTGCAAAATCTTCTTCAGCCAAATTTTCTTCTCTTTCTATCTTGGATTTTAATTTCTGAAACATTTTATCTGAATCATAATCCATCAGATAAATTGGCTCAACCCTATATGTATGCAGACCACAATCCAACCCTGTCTTAACATGTGTAATTTCTCCAGAATAAATTACGTAAGTTAATACCTTTTTTCCTGTTTTATGAGCTGTTACCGCCTCATAAGCCTCAAACCGCTGCAAATCTGCACGATCAGTTTCTGTTGTCTGAAACTCAAAATGTACATAAAATCCATCGACTGTCATAAATGTAAAATCCATATACATAGAATGAATCTGCAGTTCAATTAATTCTGTAGGCTCATCTGCAACAAACTCATAATCAATTCCCAGCCTTTTAAGTATGCTGTCACGAAAATAACTAAAGCCCATTTTCATGATTGCATCCTCGTGTTTCGTATTTGCCATAAGACACCTCTTTTTCTGTATCTGTTCATTTTCTTATCTTCTGTGTCTTATTTTTTTTCGGCTGTCTCTTCAATTTTTTATCTTTTGTAAGTGAATATACTATGACCCCCTTGAAATCATTGTACCATTTTTCAGGCAAAGAACAAGATACATAGGGCAAAAAGGATAATTTCTACTACTTCTCTACTTTTAATAAGGCATCCGTACATAACCTTATGGTTGTACGGATGCCTTATTTGTTACTATTCAAAGTCGCACAAAATTATTTTTCTTTCTTCATTAACACACACAATGCCGCAAACAAGCAGATTACCGCAGCCGCCCAGGAAAGCGGATAGGCTGCCGCCAGATATCTGATATCATGGAATCTGCCGTCCAGAATGGTCAGCAGTAACACTCTAAAACCACAAAGAGTCAGCAAAATTATGATCATGGATGCCAGGGATTTTCCCATTCCTCTTATGGTTCCGCTCAGGATTTCTATGAAAGAATTCAGCCAGTAGAAAGGAAATGTCACGGAAATAATACTGATTCCAATCTGAATGACTTCTTCTTCCTTTACAAACCATCCAATAGACGTATGACCAATGGCCAGAAGGAAACATGCCGCAGCTGCCACCACGGTTCCCGACATGACTGTACCAATGACTGCACCCTTCTTCACGCGATCTATTTTTCCTGCACCGTAATTCTGTCCGGCAAAGGTTGTCATTGCCTGTCCAAACGCCAGCACCGGCATGTACGTAAAATTCTCCAGTTTGTAATAGGTGGAAAAGGCAGCCACAGAATCAGAACCAAAGCCATTAATATGATACTGCACCACCATGTTTGACAGTGTTATTACCATACTCTGGATTCCGGCAGGGAGTCCATTCATCAGAATTTTTTTTAATGCCCCTGCGTCTACACCAATCTTTTTCCATCTCATCTGAAAATGCTCATTTCCCTTTAACAGAAACCATAAAATTCCAATAGCTGAAAAAGACTGAGAAATCGTGGTGGCTAAGGCCGCACCCTGAACCCCCAGACGAAATACTCCAATCATCATCCAGTCTGCCAGGACATTTAAGAATCCGCCTGCAGCCAGAATGTAAAACGGAGATTTAGAGTCTCCACAGGCTCTTAAAATTCCTGAGCCGACATTATAAATGATCATCGGAAGCATTCCTAAGAAATAAAGGCGGATATAGGCAATCGCTTCCGGCAAAATATTCTCCGGTGTATGGAGTAAAATCAAAACAAATCTTGCCACCACTTCTCCTGCAATCGTCATAATAATTCCAAGGATAAAAGAAAATGCTATGGCTGTATGCCCGATTTTCTGTGCTTCTTCTCTATCGCCGGCTCCAATATACTGCGAAATCACCACGCCGGTTCCCACAGATATACCTGTAAACAGTCCAATCAGACATGTTACCAGAATACTTCCCGCCCCCACTGCTGCCGCTGCATTTTTACCGATCAGATTTCCCACAAACATAAAGTCTGCGGTATTATAAAGCTGCTGGAAAATACTTCCCGCAAAAAGCGGCAAAGCAAAGAGAAGCAAGGTTTTGGCCACGCCTCCATTTGTCATGTCCGTTGTTTTCTTCTTATTAACTGACATAAAACCCCCTTACTTATTCTTATGAAACAGATGACAGGCAACACTGTGGCCAGATTGTATTTCCGTTAATTTAGGCTGTTCTTTTTTGCAGATATCCATACAATGCTCACACCTTCCCTGAAATGGACATCCCTGTGGAAGATCCAGGGGACTTGGGGCTTCACTCTCAATACTTTCAATCGGTTTGGAAAAATCCATATTGATATCAAAGATAGAGCCCATCAGTGCTTTTGTATATGGATGACAGCCTTCTGTGGCTAGTTTTTCTCCTGGAATTACCTCAACGATATTTCCCAGATACATGACTGCAAGCTGATGTGCCACGGATTGTACCAGTGCAATATCGTGACAAATAAAGCCGATGGTAATATTTTTTTCTTTCTGGAGTTTTGTAATCAATTGAATGACTGTTTTTTGAACAGATACGTCCAAGGCAGCCGTTGCCTCATCTAACACGATGATCTCTGGTTCCAGGGCCAATGCCCGGGCAATTGCAACTCTCTGGCGCTGCCCTCCACTCATATTATGGGGATAACGATCCGCAAACTCTCCCGGAAGTTCCACCATCTC
>JBJEMC010000168.1:0-7672 GCA_051879475.1 Muricoprocola sp.
ACAGATACCCCATCCTCTCTGATCTGAATCTCAAAATTCTTCAGGGGCAGTCGCATCCCCAGGCCTGTGGCCTTCATAAAGCTTTCTTTTAAGGTCCAGAACCGGAAAAACATTTCCCGTTTTTCCTCTTCTGTTTTCTGTTTTTGGATCCATTCATATTCGGATTCACAGAAAAAATGTTCCGCCACCCGCATACGGCAGTCTTTGATTTTTTCTATATCGCATCCAATTTCCCGGTCAGAAACAGCACACATCATCTTTTCCCCGGAATGAGATAGGTTAAAATACAGTTTTTCTTTCCCCTCTATGTAGGGTTTTCCATTGGAGCCATAGCAGAAGGTGATTTTCTTCTTATCTATCCCCATTTTCTGCAGGCTGTCAAGTAGCAGCCATTCCACTCCCACAGAGAGCTTTCTGTCTTTTTCATTTCGAATAGAAGCTGCTTTTTCTCGTCTCTTTTCCGTAACTTCGCTCCACGCTTTCTCATAAAAAGACGTATCATCAAAAATAGATATATCTGCTGTATAAATCCTTGTCTTCATATTATACCATCCAGATTCCCAGAATACCGCCTACGATGCCACCAATAATATGGGTAAGATTGGAAATATTGTTCTCCACAAAGAGTCCTTCGTAGATTTGTCCCCCTATGTAGATCACCGCCACCAGAATAAAGGTCAGAGGAATCGTTCCGTTTTTGCGCCCCGTCAAAGAAGAAAGAATGATAAAAGCATATACCACACCGCTGGCTCCCATCAGCATCACATTAGGGAACAGAATAAAATGTGCGATTCCTGTGATCAGTGCTGTAGTCAGAATCACTTTCAAGATAAAAGCAGAACCATACTTTTCTTCCAACAGAGGTCCAATCAAAAGAACCAGGGTCATATTCCCAATAAAATGCTCCCAGCTGGCATGGCCAAAGACGTGTCCGAAAAATCTGAAATAAGTAAGCGGATTTGTCAGACTGGAACGATATACACTGAAAAACTTCTCTGTAGTTGCTCCCCCTGTGATCCGGGCAAGGATCAGTACAATAAAACACAGGACTACATAACATAAAATGACAGGGGAATTAATAGATATGGTCCATTCTTTTTTCTTATTTCTCATAACCTGTTTTGTTCCTCCATAAAAAACTCACTGCTATTCCTGTGAATAACAGTGAGTCCTGTCTTTTAACATCAAATCTTACTTCTGAACGATGTTAATGATCTTCTTTGGTACATAGATTTCTTTTACGATTGTGCCTGTAAGTTTATCTGCAATTGCTTCTTTTCCCTTTGCAATGGCTGTTTCTTTATCAACATCCAGAGGAAGTTCCACAACAGCTTTTGTCTTACCATTGATCTGTACCGGAATCTCAATGATATTTTCTACTGTCTTCGCTTCATCATATTCCGGCCATGACTGCTGATAAACACGTCCTTCATATCCACAGATATTCCAGAGCTCTTCTGTAATATGCGGAGCGACAGGATTAAGCAAAATAAGAAATACTTTGTATTCTGCGCGGTTGATGCTGCCTTCTTTTGCGAAATCATTCAAAAGAGACATCAGTGCGGCAATCGCTGTATTGTATTTCATATTCTCAAAGTCGTTGCTGACTTTCTTGATGGTCTGATGCATCTTTGTCTCAAACTTACTTCTGAAGGTATCTCCATCTAACAGAATATCCTGAAGTTTCCATACACGTTCCAGGAATCTGCGGCATCCTTTCACTCCATTTTCTGACCAGGAAGCACTCAGATCAAAGGCACCGATGAACATTTCGTAAGTACGAAGCGTATCTGCACCGTATTCTCTTACGATATCATCCGGATTTACTACGTTTCCTCTGGACTTGGACATCTTTTCCCCGTTTTCACCAAGAATCATACCATGGGAAGTACGTTTCTGATACGGTTCTTTACAAGGAACAACGCCCTGGTCATACAGAAATCTATGCCAGAATCTGGAATATAATAAATGCAGTGTAGTATGTTCCATACCACCGTTATACCAGTCAACAGGCAGCCAGTATTTCAATGCTTCCGGGCTTGCCAGTGCTTCTTTGTTATGTGGATCTGTATATCTGAGGAAATACCAGGAAGAACCGGCCCACTGAGGCATAGTATCTGTCTCTCTCTTAGCCGGGCCGCCACAGCATGGACAGGTTGTATTCACCCAGTCTGTCATAGCTGCCAGTGGGGATTCTCCGTTATCTGTTGGCATATAGCTTTCTACTTCCGGGAGTTCCAGTGGAAGTTCACTTTCCGGCAGTGCTACATAACCGCACTTATCACAATGAACGATTGGAATTGGTTCACCCCAGTAACGCTGACGGGAGAATACCCAGTCTCTCAGTTTGTAATTTGTCTTTCCATGACCAATCTTCTTCTCTTCCAGGAATTCGATCATTTTCTTCTTTGCATCTGCAACTTCCATGCCATTTAAGAAATCAGAGTTCACAAGTTTTCCTGTTGCAACGTCTGTAAATGCTTCTTCCTGAACGTTTTTGCCGCCTGCTACTACTTCAATGATCGGCAGGTTGAATTTCTTTGCAAATTCCCAGTCTCTTGTATCATGAGCAGGTACTGCCATGATTGCACCTGTACCATAGCTCATCAGTACATAATCAGATACCCAGATTGGAATCTCTTTTCCATTTACAGGATTGACTGCACAGATTCCGTCAATGACAACACCTGTTTTTTCTTTTGCCAGCTCAGATCTTTCAAAATCAGACTTCTTCGCTGCCTGTTCCTGATACTGACGGATGGCATCCATGTTATGGATCCTATCCTGATATTTTTCAATCATTGGATGTTCCGGAGAAACAACCATATAAGTTGCTCCAAATAAGGTATCCGGTCTTGTGGTATAAACTGTCAGTTTATCATCCAGTCCTGCAAGGGCAAAATCAACTTCTGCGCCCTGGCTCTTACCAATCCAGTTTTTCTGGGATACTTTTACTCTTTCGATGTAATCTACATCATCAAGACCTTCCAGAAGCTCATCCGCATATTCTGTAATCTTCAGCATCCACTGGCTCTTAACCTTGCGGACTACCGGTGATCCGCATCTTTCACATACACCGTTTACTACTTCTTCATTGGCAAGTCCGACTTTACAGGAAGTACACCAGTTGATCGGCATCTCACTCTTATAAGCAAGCCCTGCATTAAACAGTTTCAGGAAAATCCACTGTGTCCATTTATAATAATCAGTATCTGTTGTATTGATTTCTCTGTCCCAGTCAAAAGAATAACCAAGGGACTTCAGCTGTTCTTTGAATCTTTCCACATTTTTTTCTGTTACGATCTTTGGATGAATCTTATTCTTAATTGCATAGTTCTCTGTCGGAAGACCAAATGCATCCCATCCCATTGGATATAATACATTATATCCCTGCATTCTTCTTTTTCTTGCAACAATATCCAAGGCAGTATATGGTCTTGGATGTCCAACATGAAGTCCCTGTCCTGACGGATATGGGAATTCTACCAGTGCGTAATATTTCGGTTTTGAATAATCATCTGAAGCTGCAAATGCTTTCTCGTCATCCCAGATTTTCTGCCATTTCTTCTCGATGGCTCTGTGATTATATGGTACAGCCATTCTCTTTTCCTCCTGTATCTCTTTCAACTGTCCTGAAGACATAAATTTTTTCATAACACTATTTTTTATTTTATTCTTTTCCCCTATTTTTGTCAACGATAATACTGAATTATAATCTGAATTTGCCTGTTTCCCCTAAATTCATTGATAGATGGATAATAAATCACAGAAAGAACCACATTACTTTTTCTATTCTGAAACATTTTTTCCACTTCGGGAAATCCAAACTTCTCTTCCAGATAAGACCGGATCACCTCTATATCGCCAAAATACATAGCATCCATCACGGTTCCGTACTTATCTGCCACCTGCATTTTCAGAACATTCTTATTCTGCCCTAACACCCTGGCTCCCAACACCTGCAGATCTTTTTCTGCAAATACAGGTTTTTTGTTTCCTTTTCCGAAGGGTTCCAGGAGGTCTAATTCCCCGATGAGGGACTCTGTGATATAAGAAAGGGGCATTGGTACATCGATCACCACTTTTTCCATCAGATCTTCTTCTGTTAATGTGGTTCGTTCATTTAAACGCTGCCGCAACAGTCCAATGTTTTCTTTTTCCAGAGAAAGCCCTGCTGCCATGGGATGCCCCCCGAAATTTAAAAATAGCTCTGCACATTTCTGCATTTCTTCAAACATGGAATACGTCTCTATGGATCTTCCGGAGCCTTTTACGCTGTTTTTCCCATCTGTGAGCACAAATACCGGTCTGTAATATTTCTCCCTGATCTTGCCTGCAATAATGCCCGCAAGGCTCTCATGACATTTTGGAAGATAAACTACCAGCACCTTGTCCCGGGCAAATCCATTTTCCTCAATCTGCTGCACTGCTTCCTCATATCCTTCCAGAGTCATTTCTTTTCTCTGGTTATTCAAAAGAAGAAGTTCATTGGCAAGTTTCTCGGCCTCATCTGCATCCTCCGTCAACAGAAGCCCTAAGGCTTTTTTGGCTGTATCCAGCCTGCCGCTGGCATTGATACATGGGCCGATGACAAATCCAATATGGTAAGAGTTGATTTCTTTTCCTTCCAGATTATTCACCCGGATCAGTGCCCGAAGCCCTTTATTTGAGGTTCCCGGCAGCCGAAGCAGCCCTTCTTTTACAATGATACGGTTTTCTCCTGTAAGATCCATGACATCTCCCACTGTGGCAATGGCTGCAAAGGGGAGAAATTCTTCTATCTCGCATGCAGGAATTCCCTGCTTCTGATAAAGAGCACAGACAAGTTTATAGGCAACCACAGCCCCGCAAAGATTCTTATAGGGATAGGGGCATCCCGGCTGATGAGGATTGATCACGGCATCTGCACCGGGAATCAGAAACTGTTCTCCCTGCTCGGTCTGGGAGCGTCTCAGTTCATGGTGGTCTGTCACGATCACTGTCATTCCCAGCTTTTTAGCAAAATCAATCTGATCAAGGGCTGAGATCCCGTTATCACAGGTAAGGATGGTATCGATTCCTTCCTCATAAGCCTTTTGAATCAGATTCTGGTTAATCCCATATCCATCTTTGATTCTGTCCGGAATATCATAATCTGCCTTCGCCCCCAGACGTAATAATCCTTTATATAATATGTAGGTTGAAGTTACTCCATCCATATCATAGTCGCCTATGATACGGATCTTTTTCTGACTGGAAATCTTTTCTGACAAGAGCGTCACAGCCCTGTCCATATCTTTTAGCAGAAACGGATCATGCATACTTTCCATCCCGCCATTTAAATATTCATCTATGGCGTCCTCTCCTACCACATCCCGGTTTCTGATCAGTCTTGCTGTGACCTGATCTATGTGAAACTTCTTTGCTATTTCTTTAAAATCTGCTTTCTTGGCTGAAACAACCCATTTTTGCATATCTTTTCTCCATAACACATCTGAAATGCAAAACGGCAATTTCTCTGAAAGAAATTGCCGTTCTTTTCATTACTTCTTTGTTGCTTTGTTCTTACCGATCTTCGTCTTCATGACATACCACAATGGACCTGTGATACATACAGAAGAATATCCACCGCAGAGAATACCTACCATAAGAGGAAGGGCAAATTCTCTGATGGAGCTTACTCCAAGAATATACAGAACTGCAACCATTACCAGTGTTGTAAAGGATGTGTAAATACTTCTGGTCAATGTCTGTGTAATACTTAAGTTTACTACATCTGCATACGTATCGTTCTTCTTCATCAGCTTCAGGTTCTCACGGATACGGTCGAAGATAACGATGGTAGCATTGATGGAATAACCTACCAGGGTCAGCATACATGCGATAAAGGTATTGCCCACGCTGATCCAGAGCACTACATAGCACATCAGTACAACAAGCACGTCATGAACCAGGGCAACTACCGCACTGGATGCGAAACGGATATCTTTGAAACGGAACCAGATGTACAGCAGCATACAGATTGTAGCAATCACAACCGCTGAAACTGCATCAGATTTCATTTCTCCACTGATGGTAGCAGAAATACTTTCTTCAGAGATCAGGGTATCATCAATGGCAAATTCATCTACCAGTTTCTGTTCCAGATCCTGTCTTTCTTCTACAGAAAGTTCTCTTGTCTTGATCACTACCTGGTTGCCACCGGTGACTTTCTGCATCTGGATATTGGCATCACCTGTTACTTCCATGACAACCGGCTGAACCTTCTCATCCAGTTCTTCGATGGTGTAATCTTCGTTAAAAGTTACTGTTGTAGCAGTACCGCCCATGAACTCAAGGCTGTAGTTCAGGATTTTTCCATCTTTTCCATTGTGTACCATCATCATGACAGGTCCCACAAGGATCAGAACGATGGAAATAACAAAGAAAATGTTTTTCTTTCCAACAAAATTAATAGGTTTCAAAGTTCTTGCTTTTCCGTAATACTTCTCATCCTGAATACCAAGTGTATAGAAGGCATTCATGATCAGTCTGGAAATAACCAGTGCTGTAAACATGGAAAGTACAATACCAAGTGCCAATGTCTGAGCAAATCCCTGGATGCTTCCTGTTCCTTTATATCCCAGGATCAGAGCAGCAATCAATGTGGTAATATTACCGTCAACGATAGCAGAAAGTGCTTTCTGGAAACCAGTCTTAATAGATGCCTTTACCGTCTTTCCATCTGCAATTTCTTCACGGATACGGGCGTAAATGATAACGTTGGCATCCACAGCCATACCGATGGAAAGGATGATACCTGCAATACCTGCCAGTGTTAAGGTAAGGTCAAATGCGTTCAGGCAAACCATAACAAGACCTGTATAGATCAGAAGAGAAATACTTGCCACGATACCAGGTACCAGATATACAATGCACATGAAGATCATGACAATGATAAGACCAATGATACCTGCTTTAATACTTGTGGAAATAGCAGCCTGTCCTAACTGAGCTCCAACTACATTAGAACGGAGTTCTTCCAGTTCCAGAGAAAGAGAACCGATACGGATATTGGAAGCCAGATTTTCTGCTGCTTCTCTGCTTTCCATACCTGTGATCTGTGCTGTTCCACCTGTAATATGAGACTGTACAGTAGGTGCGCTGATGATATTATCATCATAAACAATATAAATACGGTTTCCAATATTATCTTTTGTAGCATCGGAGAACTTTGTTGCACCTTCACTTGTAAGTACAAGTTCTACAACATCCTGGCTGTTTCCAAGGCTGTCTGCAGAAGTAGCTGCTCTTGCAGTTTCCACATCTGTACCATTTAATACAACTGTTCCGTCTTCTAACTGGAATGTAAGGGAACCTGGCTTACCAAGTTCTTCCAGAATCGCATTGGCATCTGACACGCCCGGGATTTCGATATTAATACGGTCAGAGCCTTCCTGATATACCTGTGCTTCTGTACTGTAGGAAGCAACACGCTGCTGCAGTTTATAGATGGTATCTTTCATATCCTCTGTGGAAGGATTGCCGTCACCAACTGCACGATAAGTAATACTTACACCACCTGACAGGTCAAGACCTGTTACAATGTTCCTTGCAGCACCTGTTCCTGTCGGACCCCATCCAACCAGAACGGTGAATGCCAGCAGTGCGGTAAGAAGCACGCTTCCTATCACCACTGCCCATGATTTCTTCT
>JBJEMC010000169.1:0-7531 GCA_051879475.1 Muricoprocola sp.
CCATTTGAAATGCGGCATTTGCCGGGCTTGTAGAGGGTAATTTTATAATTTCCTTCTTTGTCTGGGGAAAGGAATACTTCATATATAACTGGTATGCCTTCCCGCCATTTGCAAAAATCTGATTGATGGATGCCTGTTTTAAGATCTGATTCAGATCTGTGGGTACCACATTTTTGATGGAACTGTCGCTGGAACCGATGATGTCGCACTGTGCAATGACATCCCAGATGGCAATGTGATGTTCCAGGAGAAATGCTTTCTTTTCTTCTATTGTCTGGGGAGGTTCACTCTCCATTAATGATGCCAGGAGCTTCCAGAACCGGTTCTGGGGATGTCCGTAATAGAACTGCTGCTCTCTGGATTTTACGGAAGGAAGCGTCCCCAAAATCAGGATCCTGGATTCCTGGTTGTATATTGGTTCAAAATCATGGGTGATATGTTCATAAATTCCATTCATAGCTGTTCTCTTATCTGTTCACGTGCGTTCCAGTAAAGTTGTTCTATCATTTCTATTGCAATCTTCTGCCCCGTCACAAGGCTTTCTTTTTGCACCGTTTCCTGACGTGTATGGGTTTTTTCTCCCATTACTGTTCCGATGCAAATGGAGGGCACTCCATGTGACAGGGGGATATTGCAGTCTGTGGAACCAGGCTGCATTTTTACCTTTCCATCATAATATTTCCGGATTACTTTTAAACCAAGTTCTTCTAATGCAGTTTGTCTTTTCTGATCAATCTCGCCGTTTCCCGGGCGGATACCTACTGTTTCACAGCAAATATTCTTTCCTGCCTGCTGATGTTTCTGCAGGATATCCATAAATGTTTTTTCCATTTTCTTTAATTCGTCCTGGGAATCTGAACGAAATTCATACAGCATATATGCTTCCTGAGCAATGGTATTTACGGATGTACCGCCATTTATAACTCCTACGTTATATGTGACTTTGGGATTTGTCGCTGCCGGAATCTGGTACAGTTCAGTGATCAGTTCGGCCAACTGCGCTATGGCATTTTGATTTCCAAAGTCTTTGTAGGAATGTCCTCCTTCTGTACGAAGGGTGATCTGGTATCTATGGGAACCAACTGCTTTATGATACATGGTGTCATAATTTAGATCAAAGGATACCCACCTATCGATCTGACTGCCATAAGTATCCCAGATCTGCCTGCTGCCCTTTAGGTTCCCCAAACCTTCTTCCCCTGTTACTGCTGCAAAAAGAACGGGATTGTCTGCCGGTATTTTCTGTTCCAGAAGATAACGTATCCCCATCAGCATATTTACAAGGTTCGCCGTATCATCTCTTACGCCTGGTCCGACCAGAAGGTCACCCTGGTCAGTAATGGGAAGCGGCGTTTCATCAGGGGCAACCACATCTGTATGGGCTGTAACCACAGTGAGCCTTCCTTGTGCCTTTGCCGGATACAGATAAATTACATTGCCTGCTGCATCGACAAAAGCATCTTCTGCTCCATGATCTTTCAGCCATTGCAAAATATATTCTGCGCGTTTTTCTTCTTTTCCCGATGGTGCAGGGATGGCAGCAAGGGTTTTTATCATTTCCAGTGTTTCTTCTTTATGTTCTTCCACATATTTTTCTATCAGATTTTTCTCACTCATGTTTCATTCTCTGCCTGTTCAGTTTTTCTTTATCATACCACCAAAACGGTTATGATTCACTATGTATGTGCAAATATTTTTCTTTTGTCGCCATGCCGCCACGGATATGCCGTTCTGACTTATTCAGATCCAGTACTTTTCTTGCCTGCCTCGCTAAGGAATTATTAATCCTGGGAAGTCTCTCTGTAATATCTTTATGTACTGTACTTTTACTGACTCCGAATTTTTTGGCGGCTTCTCTCACCGTCACTCCATTCTCTACAATATAAACTGCCGTATTCAGTACCCGTTCTTCGATATAATCCTTCAAATGTATTCCTCTCCCGAAGGATCTATCTGGATGATAAGCATATAAAAATCCCCCGCATAGATTATTTTTACAATCTATGCGGGGGAGGGGGTTTTTATTTCTCTTCCATCACACTCATATAAGCGGGACGGATGATCTTATCTGTACAGATCAGTTCTTCTATGCGGTGTGCACTCCAGCCGACAACTCTTGCTATTGCAAAAATTGCTGTGTATAATTCCCGGGGAATACCTAACATATCATATACAAATCCACTGTAGAAATCTACGTTGGGACTGACACCCTTTACTGTATTCCTGCGTTCTGCAATTAATTTTGGAGCGATCATTTCTATATTTTCATATAATTGGAAATCTTTTTCTCTGCCTTTTTCTTTTGCCAGTTCTTTCACGTATTTTTTAAATACTCTTTCTCTTGGATCAGACAAGGTATATACCGCGTGTCCCATTCCATAGATCAATCCTTTTTTATCAAAAGCCTGTTTATCGAGGATTTTTGTGAGATATGCGGAAATCTCTTCTTGATCTGAATAGTCTTTCACATGTTCTCGGATATGATCCATCATATCCATAACTTTTATATTTGCACCGCCATGCTTTGGTCCTTTTAAAGATGACATTGCTGCTGCAATTGTGGAATATGTATCTGAACCGGAAGAAGTAACTACTCTTGTTGTAAAAGTGGAATTATTTCCACCGCCATGCTCCATATGCAGGATCAGTGCCGTATCCAGAACTTTTGCCTCAACGGCTGTGTACTGCTTATCCGGACGAAGCATCATCAACAGATTCTCTGCTGTAGAAAGATCCGGATCCGGATTATGAATATACATGCTTTCCTCTTTTTCATAATGGTTATAGGCATGGTATCCATATACAGCAAGAAGAGGAAATTCACTGATTAACTGAATACATTGTCTCAGTGAATTGCTGACACTGATATCTTTCGCCTTTTTATCATAAGAGGCCAGTGTCAGGATACTCCTTGTCATAGAATTCATAATGTCCTCAGAAGGAGCCTTCATAATCACATCCCTGGTAAAATTGGTGGGAAGAGTTCTGCAGTCGCCAATCATTTTTCGAAACTTCTGCTCCTCTTCTTCTGATGGCATTTCTCCCATAAGTAAAAGGTATGCAATCTTTTCAAATCCAAGTTGTTCTTCTCCCAGGTCTCCAATCAGTTCTTCTACCCGATACCCACGATACCACAGTTCTCCATCACAGGGGACTTTTTTGCCGTCTTCTATACGTGAGGAAATAATGCGGGAGATCTTTGTTAATCCTGTCAGAACACCCTTTCCGTTTTCATCCCGAAGTCCGCAATTTACTCCAAATTCCTCATAGAGACAGGGTGCTATATAATCATTTTTCCGGCAAATGGCTTCACTTTGTATTGCATAATCATTCATATGCTTCATCATCTCTTCCATGAAAATCAGCCTCCCCCATTTCTTTTATCTCACTGCACATCAAGGTGTCCAGTTGTTTCATCATCTTGATCAGCAACGTCAGATTTTCTTTTCCGAATTTGTGAATCACTTTTCCATAGCAGTCTCGCAGCAAAGTTTCCTGTTCCTGAAACAGTTTCTCTCCTGTATCTGTTACCGTTACATACGTTCCGTCACTTCCGGAGCCATCATAAGACCACAATACAAGGCCTCGGTCTTTCAGATTTTCTATCATCTTAGATGTCTGCCGCATAGGTAGCTGCATTTTTTCTGACAAATCTTTTAAATACGTCTTTCCTTTGCTGTCCTCGGAGTCTCCTCTCGCAGATGCTATCGTATACAAAGCAATATATTCCTGGAGTGTCATTTTTTGAAATAACTCCTGGATTTTTCCTTTGTTCATCAGATATCGGCGATAGGTTATTTCATTTGTAAGCTTTCTAAGTTCATTTGCATCTAATGCTTCTTTCTGATCTGGCATCTGCAATCTCTCCTTCCTGATCTTCATATAGGTAGCAAAAAGAGGAGATGTATCAGCCATCTCCTCTTTGTTAATTACCAGCTATTTTATTAATACATTTCCGGCTGTGGCTGTGGTACAGGGGTATCTTCCTTAATATCTGCTACGGCAGCCTCTGTGGTGATCAGTGTAGAAGCTACGCTGACTGCATTGGTTAATGCATTCTTAGTTACTTTCACCGGATCAATGATTCCCTGCTTCATCATGTCTACAAATGTCTCTGTAGCGGCATCAAATCCGATACCGGTTTCGCTGTTCTTCACCTGATTAACGATTACAGGTCCTTCCAGTCCTGCATTATCTGCAATGGTGTAGAGTGGAGCTTCCAATGCCTTTGATACAATCTGGGCTCCTGTCTTTTCGTCGCCTTCCAGAGTCTCAGCCAATGCATCTACTTTCTTCTGAGCGTGGATATATGCAGAACCTCCACCACAGATGATGCCTTCGGATACTGCTGCCTTTGTTGCATTCATGGCATCTTCCATACGGTATTTTGCTTCTTTCATCTCTGTTTCTGTGGCTGCACCAACACGGATGACTGCAACACCTCCGCCCATCTTGGCAATACGATCCATTAATTTATCTTTCTCTGTATCTGATGTTGTTTCATTCAGCTGTTTTCTTAAGCTTGCAATACGATCCTCAATCTCGCCTTTATTTCCTAAACCATCTACAATCGTTGTAGTATCCTTTGTAACTTTTACAGATTTTGCACGGCCGAGCATTGCCATGGAAGTATCTTTTAATTCAAGACCCAGGTCTTCCATAATTACCTGACCTCCGGTAAGGGTTGCAATATCCTGAAGCATATCTTTTCTGCTGTCACCATATCCCGGTGCTTTTACAGCAACTACTTTTAAGGTTCCTCTGAGGCTATTGACGAGCAAGGTAGTAAGTGCTTCCCCTTCCACATCTTCTGCGATAATCAAAAGTTCCTTTCTCTCTCTCATCACATTTTCCAAAATCGGAAGAATATCCTGAATATTAGAGATCTTCTTATCTGTCATGAGAATATAAGGATTCTCCATATTTGCAATCATTTTTTCTTTATCGTTGCACATATATCCGGAAAGATAACCTTTATCGAACTGCATACCTTCGACAACATCGATCTCTGTTTTCATCGTCTTGGATTCTTCGATTGTAATAACGCCATTCTCTCCGACTTTTTCCATGGCATCTGCAATCATGTTGCCGACTTCTTCATCTCCGGCAGAGATGGAAGCTACTTTTGCGATATGATCTTTGCCTGTAACCGGCTGGCTCATTTCTTCAATTGCCTCAACAGCTGCAGCGGTTGCTTTCTTCATTCCTTTTCTTAAAACAATTGGATTAGCACCGGCAGCAATATTCTTCATACCTTCTCTTACGAGGGCCTGTGCCAGGACAGTTGCTGTGGTTGTTCCATCTCCGGCGATATCGTTAGTCTTTGTTGCAACTTCTTTTACAAGCTGAGCGCCCATATTTTCAAAGCGGTCTTCCAGTTCAATCTCTTTTGCAATTGTAACTCCGTCGTTTGTAATTAATGGAGCGCCATAAGATTTATCCAATACAACATTTCTTCCTTTAGGTCCTAAGGTAACTTTCACTGTATCTGCCAGGCGGTTGATACCAGCTTCCATTTTCTTTCTAACATCCATATCATAATTAATTTCTTTTGCCATGATAAATTCCTTCTTTCTCTATCTCTGCATTTATGATTCAATGATTGCCAGAATATCATCCTGACCTACAATTTTATATTCTTCTCCATCGATTTTTACTTCGGTACCGGCATATTCAGAAAGGATCACCTTGTCTCCTTCTTTTACCTGCATGGCAACAATTTTACCATCTTTACATTTTCCTGGACCTACTGCAATAATCACTGCTTCCTGTGGTTTCTCTTTTGCACTGTCTGGCAGAATGATTCCTGATTCTGTCTTTTCTTCAGCCTTCTTATACTGAATCACTACTCTGTCACCTAATGGTTTTAATTTCATATGAATAACCTGCCTTTCATTTTGTTAGCACTTTCTTCTGGTGAGTGCTAATGTGGATTGTAAAAAAATGTTTCTCTCGAAACTTTTTTACTTTGTTTTTAAATTGTTTATTTTTAAAGTATTATAGCACCAAAAATTGTATTGTCAATATGTTTTTTAAAAAAATGCAAAGGCTACTGGAGTGTGTGAACAGTAGCCTTTGCATCTTCTAATGATCCAATATCAATTCATCCATATTTTTCCTGATTTTCTCAGACACCTCACAGTAAATTTTCAGTTCCTCTTCTGATACTCCTTTCAGGATTTTCCGGTTCATAGCCTCTCTTCTCTCTGTCATTTCCGCAACCAGTTCCCGGGCATGATCAGAGAGTTCATAATGAACATATCTCCGGTCGTTCTGATCCTGTATCGCGATAATATATTTTCTCCTGCAGAGATTGTCCACTGCCTGCGAAATATGTCCACGATTCATCATCAACTGGCGATGAATATCCGTGGATGTATTATGGGTTCCGCATCTGGATAAAAAATATAATATTTCCAGTTCCGCCCTTGTCATGTCATATTTCTGCCGCAATTCAAGGCTTTGTTCTTCTAACAGCTTTTTAAACTGTCCTCTCTGTAATATGATATCGATCTGTCTGTCCATGAAAATCCACTTAACTTCCTTCAACGTTTACTTTATTATCGCACATTAAAATCCGTTGTACAATAGAAATTTGGGAGTTACTGTTCGCGTACGTTCCAGTAACTATGAAAAAGCATGCAAAATCATCTTTGGTGATGGCTTTTTCATTGCAGACCTCGGGTTTTGCCAGGCAAAACACCTCGCGGAACAGTGGCACCTGAACTGTAACATAGCACCACATTTTCCACATGTTCCGTGAAACCAAACATGTCCACGGGCTGAATCTTGCTGACTTTGTATCCGTGTCTGGTGAGGTATTCCAGGTCTCTTGCCAGGGTGTCTGGGCCGCAGGATACGTAGACGATTTTTTTCGGAGACAGGGTCACTACTGAGGATAAAAATGCTTCGGTGCTGCCGGAGCGTGGTGGATCCATGAATACTACATCTACTTTCTGCTTTGGCGAGTCTTTTGTTCCTTCGCTCATTTTTATCATGAAATCTCCTGCGTCGCCTTCGTAGAAGCGGGCATTTTTGATCTGGTTGCATTTTGCGTTGAGGCGTGCATCTTTGACGGCCTGTGGGTTTAATTCTATGCCAATGACTTCTTTGGCTTTTTTGGCTGCGATCAGACCGATGGTACCGATTCCGCAGTAAGCATCTATTACGGTTTCTTTTCCTGTCAGGCCTGCATATTCCATGGCTTTCGTGTAAAGTACTTCTGTCTGTACCGAGTTGACCTGATAGAAGGACTGGGGGGAAATACGGAACCTGCATCCGCACAGGGTATCTTCGATGTAGCCCTTGCCGTAGAGGACGATATCCCGGGTTCCCAGGACCATGCTGGTATTTTTGTCATTTACGTTTATTACCACCGTACTGATTTCCGGATGTTCTTTGCGAAGAGCTTTCACGAAGTTATTTTTAGAGGGGAAGATTGGGGAGCGCAGTACTAGCACTACCATGATCTGCCCGCTTGTGAAGCCTCTTCGGATCAATACATGTCTTAATAATCCATAGCCTGTATCTT
>JBJEMC010000170.1:0-7454 GCA_051879475.1 Muricoprocola sp.
TCCAATAGTCTGGGTAAGATGTAAAATATTTCTGTGTGTGGTTTTGAAGGTACAATTTATGGCCCAGTGGCTCAGTTGGTTAGAGCGTCGCCCTGTCACGGCGAAGGTCGTCGGTTCGAGTCCGATCTGGGTCGTTTGTGTTTAAAACACATATGGGATCTTAGCTCAGCTGGGAGAGCATCTGCCTTACAAGCAGAGGGTCACAGGTTCGAGCCCTGTAGGTCCCATCATATGGATGGATTCCCGAGTGGCCAAAGGGGACAGACTGTAAATCTGCTGCAAATTGCTTCGGTGGTTCGAATCCACCTCCATCCATTAGCCGGGAGGCTTAGCAATAAGCCGATGTGGCTCAATTGGCAGAGCAGCTGATTTGTAATCAGCAGGTTATCGGTTCGAGTCCGATCATCGGCTTTTTAATTATTATCGCGGGGTGGAGCAGTCTGGAAGCTCGTCGGGCTCATAACCCGAAGGTCATAGGTTCAAATCCTATCCCCGCAATTTCAATTTTATAGTGTATTGCTTTGCTGGTTCCTTACTCACGAAAGAGATGAGTAGGGATTTTTTTATACATAACACATAAGGAGTGAAAATTATGAATTTTAATAAAGTATTTGAAGATATGATGCAGTCAAATCAACTTGATACTGTAATCCTTCTTGCACATAGGAACCCGGATGGAGATGCCGCCGGTTCTGTTTTGGGACTGGCTCATTATATTAAAGATGTTTATCCACAGTATACCGTATTGCCTTACCTTTCTGATCTTCTGGATAAAGGGCCTAAGAAGCTGGTAATGGAGGATGAAGTTTTTTCCCCATTTGAAGCACCACAGGCAGAGCAATATGGGGTGATTGTCTGTGATACTGCTACAAAGGCACGCATTGTTGGAGAAGAATATTTTGACCAGGCGACTGCCTCTATTGTCATTGACCACCATGCAGCAAATGAGGGCTATGGTGATGTAAATGAGATAAGGATATCAGAAGCCTGCGCGGAGAATCTTTATTATGCACTGAACTGGGAAGTATGGAAACAGTGCAGAGAAGAAAAACATAAGGAAAATCATCCAAATGCTGCTGATTATATTTATATGGGACTTATGTATGATACAGGGCGTTTTACAAGAGCATCTGAATCAGTTATGGAGGCAGCTTTGGGTTTGATGAAATCTGGAGCAGATCATAAATCTGTGATAAAAACCATGCAGACAGATACGCTCAGTGATCTGCTGCATCGGGGATTGTTATTTAGCATGGCAAAAAGGGCTTTGCAGGGTGAGGTTGCCTATGTATTTCTGACAAAAGAAGAATGTGAAAAATATGAATTTAGCTATGAGGACATCCATCCAATCAGTGGATTTTTAAGGGATTGTGAAGATATTCAGATGGCATTTACCATTTTTGAAGAGGAGCCGGGAATCTGGAGAGGCTCCTTCCGCTCAGATGGAAAATGGATCAATGTAAATGAATTAATGAAACCATTTGGGGGTGGAGGCCATGCAGCTGCCGCAGGGCTTCGAAAAAAAACGGATCAGCCTGAAAAATTGCTGGAAGATATTCTGGATAGAATTGAAGAAATGCGTAATTTATGAGAAAGAAAGCCATGGAAGACTGCATAATCGGCCTTTCATGGCTTTCTCATTGTATAGGAAACGTAAATTGATTATTGATGATAATAACTTAAGAAGTGCTCCAATTTGTTCATGGCTTCTTCCAAAACCTCGATTCGAGGAAGGTAAACTACACGGAAATGATCCGGTGCATGCCAGTTAAATCCGGTTCCCTGAACAATCAGAATCTTTTTCTGCTGGAGCAGATCCAGGGCAAATTTTACATCATCTGTGATATGAAACTTTTCTATATCAATTTTCGGGAAGATATAAAATGCGGCTTTGGGTTTTACAGCTGTAATACCTGGAATATCGTTCAATGCTTTATAAATATAATCTCTTTGTTCATAGATACGTCCGCCGGGAACAATGTAGTTATTTACGCTCTGATATCCTCCCAGGGCTGTCTGAACGATAGACTGGGCTGGAGTATTGGAGCAAAGTCTCATATTAGAGAGCATATTCAGACCTTCAATGTAGTCCTTTGCCATCTCTTTGTTTCCGCTTAAGATCATCCAGCCTATACGGAATCCTGCAATCATATGAGATTTGGACAAACCACTGAAGGTGACACAAAACAGATCGGGAGCCAGGGAGGCAATAGAAATATGTTCTAAGTCGTCCATAACCAGTCTGTCGTAGATTTCATCAGAGAAAATGATCAGTTGATGTTCTCTGGCAATCTGTACGATCTGTTCCAGAATTTCCTTTGGATAAAGGGCACCTGTGGGGTTGTTTGGATTGATAATAACGATGGCTTTTGTATTTGTAGTAATCTTTTTGCGGATATCATCCATGTCAGGATACCATTCAGATTGTTCATCACAGATATAGTGAACCGCCTTTCCTCCGGCCAGAGTTGCACATGCTGTCCAGAGTGGGTAGTCTGGAGAAGGAATCAGGATTTCATCTCCATCATCCAGAAGGGCTGACATACACAGATTGATCAGTTCGCTGACACCGTTTCCGGTATAAATATCTTCAATGGTCACATTAGGAATCTTTTTGATCTGAGCGTACTGCATGATGGCTTTTCTGGCACTGAACATACCCTTGGAGGCTGAATAGCCTTCTACTTCTGTCAGCTGCTGGCGCATATCATAGATCACTTCATCTGGTGTGCGAAAGCCAAATGGAGCAGGATTGCCAATGTTCAGTTTCAGAATCTGTGTACCGGAAGCTTCCATTTTGTTGGCTTCCTCTACAACCGGTCCTCTTACGTCATATAATACATGATCTAATTTTGATGATTTTTTAAATTGGCGCATATTTGATAATCCTCCTGAAAGATTTGTCGTATTTGAAATAAGTTGTTGTTCTGGCTGACTACATTCATCTTTGCCTCTTAACCAGGATTCTTCTACCTGAAGAGCTTCCGCAAGAAAATGTAATATTTCCGCTCGAGGGACAGTTTTTCCACTGACATACTGGCTCATATGGCTTTTTCCCAGCTTTAGGTTCCTGGCAGCAGCCATACGGATAAGATCAACTTGCTTTAACCCCTGTTTTTTCATTGCAGAAGTTAAACGTTCTGAAAAAGATGTCACAAAGCCTTCCTCCTTAAAAAGTTCAATTTATATGATTATGTTCAACTTAAGAAGTTCAATTTCTGAATAAAATACTATCACAATATCTAAAATAGTTCAATATAAAGTTCAAAAAAACCATGCTTGAATTTTCTGAAGAGATATAGTAGGATAAATAATATAGACAGAAGTTAGCAAGAGCTCTTTTAGGAGGAAGAAGATGGACATTAAAGAAAAAGCATTGAAACAGCACGAAGAATGGCATGGTAAGATTGAAGTAGTAAGCCGTGCGAAAGTTGAGACAGCAGAGGATCTGTCAATTGCATATACCCCAGGGGTTGCGCAGCCTTGTCTGGAAATTGCGAAAGATAAAGACTTATCTTATAAATATACACGCCGTGGAAACATGGTTGCAGTAGTAACAGATGGAACAGCGGTACTTGGACTGGGGGATATTGGTCCTGAAGCAGGAATGCCGGTTATGGAAGGAAAGTGTGTACTTTTCAAAGAATTTGGAGATGTAGATGCATTTCCTCTTTGTATAAGAAGCAAAGATGTAGACGAGATCGTGAATACCGTAAAACTTCTGGCGGGAAGTTTTGGCGGTGTGAACCTGGAAGACATTTCTGCACCAAGATGTTTTGAAATTGAAAGAAAACTGAAGGAATGTTGTGATATTCCGATTTTCCATGATGACCAGCATGGAACCGCAGTTGTTGTTGCAGCAGCTATGATCAATGCGTTAAAGTTGACAGGCAAGAAGCTCTCTGAGGTACGTGTCGTTACATCAGGTGCAGGAGCTGCAGGTATTGCAATTATCAAATTATTAGTAAGCCTTGGATTAAAGGAAGTGATCATGTGTGACCGTACAGGTGCCATTTATGAGGGTAGAGAAGGCTTGAATCCAGAAAAGATGGAGATGGCTAAGATCACGAACAGAGAGAAGAAGGCCGGAACACTGGCAGATATGCTGGTAGGGGCAGATATTTTTATTGGAGTATCAGCACCGGGAACCGTTACACCAGAGATGGTAAAGACTATGGCAGAGAATCCAATCCTGTTTCCAATGGCTAATCCTACACCGGAGATTATGCCGGATCTTGCAAAGGCAGCAGGCGCAGCTGTAGTAGGAACCGGACGTAGTGATTTCCCGAATCAGATCAACAATGTGCTGGCATTTCCTGGAATTTTCCGTGGTGCATTAGATGTACGTGCGAAAGATATCAATGATGAAATGAAGATTGCAGCAGCTTATGCAATCGCTGGTCTGGTGGATGAGAAAGATCTTTCCCCGGATTACATTATTCCAAGTGCTTTGAATAAGGAAGTCGTGAAGACTGTTGCAGCCAAAGTTGCTGAGGCTGCAAGAAAAACAGGAGTAGCCCGTATTTAATAGAGAAGCTTGTATTCAATAGAGAAGCTGTTACAGAATAGTGATTCATTCTGTAACAGTTTTTTTATACCATGGGAGAATAGGGATAATAAGGTTACAGTTCAGGTGCCACTGTTCCGCGAGGTGTTTTGCATTGCAAAACCCGAGGCCTGCAATGAAAAAGCCATCACTGAAGGTGATTTTGCATAGCTTTTTCATCGTTACTGGAACGTATGTGAACAATAACATAATAAGAGAAGGGGGAATTTTGAGCATGAGAGATTTTGTGAAGAAAAGATGGAGAAGGGATTGTTTTATCGTAAGCTGTTTTTGTATGTTTTTTGCCAGAGTTACCGTACATGCAGAGACGGAAGCAGGAAATAAAGGAAAGTGGGAGCCGGTTTTTTATTTCATTCCGGGACAGAGAGTGAAAAGCGGTACGCCCATTGGAGAAGTGAAGCGTCCGGAATATGCCTGGAATAAAGAAAAAGAACCAGTATACGGAAAAATCACATGGTATGAGGCGCAGTCTCGCTCTGAACTTGAGGCAGATATGGAGTTAAGCGGAGATTCTGGAGATGTCTGGAAACTGATCTGGATCTTTGAACCGGATTCCAGATTTGGAACGTACGAAAATGCAGAAGGAATCATCAGTATTACGATTACGGAGGAGGACATTCCGGATGATACTGTAGATGCCGGTATATTAGAGAAAGCCTGGAAAGCATTTATAAAAGATGAGGCCAGGGAAACAGAAACGGAAGAAGTAGGAGAAGAATTGGAAAATGAGGAAGAATCGGAGAATTCCATTGTAGTAGAACTGCCATCAAACGGTGGAAGGGAACTTGAAGATCAGAATGATGAGATACAGGAATCCGTCAGTGGCACTACCAATGGTTCTGTGAAAGTGACTTCAGATAAGGATATCCCTGGAAATCTGTTAAACGGAGTCGGAAGGTCTATTACAGGTGTGGGTGCAGTTGGCGAGAATGAGTTGGTGATAGAAGAATGGTACATAGAACCGGATACTTCCTATGAAATGGAAAACACAGGGAGTGTTTCTTTCGAAGATACACAAAGTTCTTCTTTTGAAGATACAGATAAAGAGTATCCATCTATGGCTTCTGAAAACAGCTATCGGGAGGTAAGCATGCCTACCGTAAAGGAGAGGTACGACGTGGAAACAAAGATGGCAGAGACAGAGAAAGAAAATGGTGCTCCTGAAACAGGAGACTGCGCTTCACCGATGTTCTGGATGAGCCTGTGTTTTCTTAGCGCAATCATTATATTCATGAAAAACAGGGAAAGAGACCTTGAATTATAGATGAGAATAGCTTAGAATACTTTTCAGAGCGTGATACTCAGAAATATGAGCGAAGATAAAAGGAGATTATTATGGCAGAAAAAACATGCAGCAGTGCATCCAGCTGCACAAAGGAAAGTTGTGAAGGATGTCCAAGTAAGGATAATCCACAGAGTTTTCTCGTGGAAGAAAATGCTTATTCTGATATTAAGAAAGTAGTAGGAATTGTCAGTGGAAAAGGCGGAGTAGGGAAGTCTATGGTGACAGCATCCCTGGCAAATATGCTGGCTTCCAAGGGATACCGTGTGGGTATTCTGGATGCTGATATCACAGGACCATCCATTCCCAAGATGTATGGACTTCATGGCCCTGCAATGGTAGATGATCAGGGAATTTATCCTGTACTTACAGAAAATGACATTAAAGTAATGTCTATTAATCTTTTGATGGAAAATGAAGAACAGCCGGTAGTATGGAGAGGACCGATCATTGCCGGAACCGTAAAACAGTTCTGGAGTGATGTGATCTGGGGCGAGTTAGATTACCTCTTAGTGGATATGCCGCCTGGAACAGGTGACGTTCCTCTGACGGTATTCCAGTCCCTACCGGTGGATGGAATTGTAATTGTATCTTCTCCGCAGGATCTGGTTCGGATGATTGTAACGAAAGCCTTCAATATGGCAAAAACCATGAACATTCCGGTGTATGGAATCGTTGAAAACTACAGTTATCTGGAATGTCCGGATTGCGGAAAGAAGATTTCTGTATTTGGAGAAAGCCATATCGATGAAATTGCAGCAGAGCTTGGAGTTCCTGTATTAGGAAAGATGCCAATTGATCCGGAACTTGCCAAGATGGCAGACGGAAGCTTTGCGCAGGTTCAGAATCCATTTTTGGAAGATGTATACCAGGCTGTGAGAAAATAAAGTTGAAGCATAGCATAAAAAACCTCTTTTTGGAAATAATACTCCAAAAGGAGGTTTTATTTATGCAGGATGATACTATTAAATTATTGAGAGAATGTAATGCAGGAATCAAGATGGGGGTAAGTTCCCTGGATGAAGTGATGGATCATGTAAAAGACAGTAAATTAAGAGAGATACTTTTACGGAGTAAGAATACGCATGAAATGTTGGGAAATGAGACTCATGGATATCTGAATCAGTATCATGATCAGGGAAAAGAACCAACACCCGTGGCAAAGGTGATGTCCTGGATGAAGACAAATGTCATGCTTACGGGAGAAGATTCGGATCGAATCGTGGCGGACGTTCTTACAGATGGCTGCAATATGGGGACGAAATCTCTGTACAAATATCTTCATCAGTATCCGGCTGCGCAGCATGAAATCAAAGAACTCACAAAGGATGTGATACAGGCGGAGGAAAAGCTGATAAAAGACTTGAGAGAGTATCTGTAACTTTTATTTTGATTTTGACGGATTTTCATGGGTTCTCGTTCCATTGCATCCTCATTGTGGGGCATGTCATAAAGTCCTACATCTATTGACATGCAAGCATGTCATGGATTTGTATTTTTGACACGGTAATCAAAAAATGGTATATTAGGAAAAAATAGAAAAATACCGTATAAGTCCAGCTAATAAATGTCAATGATAAATTGAAAAAATATTGATTTTATTTC
>JBJEMC010000171.1:0-7448 GCA_051879475.1 Muricoprocola sp.
GAAAGGAAATCTCCCATGCCATTCATCCATCAAACCAAAAACAAAAAACTTTCCTATATCGGCAATGCTTTGATTGCCGCTTTTTATGCCGTCTATGGCTATCTCTGTGCCATGCTGTTCTACCGTCAGAGCGTGGTCTATAACGGAAATTATCATTCTGACCTGGTAGCTCACATTACCATGGGAATCAATGGTCAGGAATACAGTCTTATGGAGTATATTCTGGGATTTATTGCCAAAAGAATCGGAAATTATAAAGTCATCGGAATCTATCTCTCGGTTCTGGTGCTTCTGACGATTTTCATCACCTGGCAACTGATGCGAAGGCTTGCTCCTGATGTGGATGCGACGCTTCTTCATATTGGTGCCATCCTTGCGAACCTGGCTATGGCCATTTACATACCTGCCCTGAATCCACACCGGTATCTTGGGGTTCAATCGGGAAACATCTATCATAACTCTACCTACATCGGCATGAAGCTGGCAGGAACCATCGTATTGTTTCTATATTTCAAATATGATAAAAAGTATGAAAAGGGGCTGACCTCTGAGGAATGGATTCTTTTTGCGGAAAGTATCATTCTTGTAAATTTAATGAAACCAAACTTTTTTGTAGCCTTTGCTCCTCTTATGGGACTGTGGCTCCTGCATGATCTCATTCAGAAAAAAGGGAAAACCTTCCCGAAGATCTTTTCTTTTGGTCTGGCGGTTATCCCATCTGTACTGATCCTGTTGCTTACCTATGTGCGATTGTTCCCGGGAGATTCTTCCACCGGTTCCATTGTAATCGATCCCGGCTTTGCCCTGGGACTTAGAACCAATCATCCCCTGGCAGCCATCATCCAGACCTTGGCCTTTCCTTTCTTCGTCCTTGCCTTTCATATCAAAGATCTGAAAAAGGAAAAGACTTTCGCCTTCTCCTGGTCCATGCTGCTGATCAGTTTTTCTGAGTATTTTCTGCTGGCAGAAACCGGTACAAGAAGAAACGACGGAAACCTTTCCTGGGGTTACTGCTATGGAATCTTCCTGGTATTTGTGGTATCCATCACGAAGTTGTGGCAGGACTGGCACGACAAAAAGAAGTATCCAAAATGGTATTTTGCCGTTGCCCTTCTTCTTCTGGCTGCACATGTATTTTTCGGCTTACAGTACTTTGCAGGAATTCTGCAGGGCGGAAGCATTTCATAAAAAATGTCCCAGGTTCACGCTTTTTACGACATGAATCTGGGACTTTCTCATTCTATGATTCTTTTTTCCATCCGGCGAACAGACCCTTTTTTCGTTCTTCCTCTCTCTTATGGACGAATCTGTTTTTGTTCCCGTTTTCCCTTAACTGCATCAGATATTCATATTTTTTCTTTGCAGTACTTCGCTTCTTTAATTCCTGATCTATTGTTTCATACTCGATACATTCCTGAGACTGATACGTATAGATCCATTTATCCACAGGCTGTTCTGCTCTATAATTTCCAAGATATGCTTCATAATCCATACTGAGGTCAGAGCGTTTCTTTCCCCATCTGTTGGTACAGTCCCCATCCCAGAAGACGCCTTTTCTGACCTCTCTGCAGGGATTTCCTGCCCAGGCGGTGTTACAGCTGATCTTTTTATTTGCCACGACGCTCATGGCTCCGATCACACTTCCGGAATCAATCTGAGTTCCCTTCAAGAGAAAACAGGATTGTCCCACCCATACATGATCTCCTATAAAGATACTTTTGGAAGCATTCATCCTTTTCTTTGTCTCCACATCATAGAGCAAATGCGCATCTGCTGTCCGCATCCAGACTTGCAGGGAAAAATTATTCTGAGCACCTATAACGCAGTTCTGATTTTCAGCCAGTATGATATGCATATTTCCATTGATGTAGTTATCCTTCCCCATGTAAAATGCACAATCCTTCTGGATGACCAGATTTAAACCGTACGGGAACTTATTTTCTTCCAGGAAAATGATGGAATGACTTCCCCGAAACTCCAGTACCGAATCCACCAGCTGAACATTCTCTCCGCAATACAAGATGTTATCCTCACCGTCAAAAAGAATCCTGGAACGAACCATCTCCGGTGCTTTACCCAGAATCTGATTGGATTCTTCCATATTCTCAAGCTGTTCCCTGGTCGTTATTTCCAACATCGAAACGTCACTCCTTAGACAATACCTCGAATCTCTTCGATAGACTCATATCCATTCTTCTCCAGATAGGCTTCCATTCCTTCTATAATATCCATGCTGATATCCGGCTTCATAAAGGATGCGGTTCCCACCTGAATGACCGTGGCACCTGCCATGATAAATTCAATGGCGTCCTGCCAGGTGGTGATTCCCCCTAATCCCATAACAGGGATATTCACTGCATGGGCAACCTGATGTACCATTCTAAGGGCAATCGGCTTAATTGCAGGACCGGATAATCCGGCATAGGTATTCTGGAAAATCGGCTGCTTTTTATTGATATCAATTGCCATGGCAAGGAAGGTGTTGGTAAGGGAAACGCCATCTGCTCCCTCTTCTTCACACATCTTTGCCAGAGAAACGATATCTTCTGCATTCGGGGATAATTTTACCACCAGTTTATGACGGCATACCTCACGAATCTTATGCACGATTTCTCTTGCCACTTCTGTTTTGGTTCCAAAATTCATTCCGCCGCTTTTTACGTTCGGACAGGAAATGTTCAGTTCCACAATATCAAGGTCTACTTTATTCAGCTTTTCTGCTCCAATAATGTAATCTTCGATGGAATGTCCTCCAAGGTTCACAATGTTCACCAGATCTTTTCCATTGATCCAGTCAAGATCTTTCTCCACAAAAGCATCGATTCCCGGATTTTCCAGGCCAACGCTGTTCATGATTCCACTTGGGGTCTCCCAGATACGGATTCCGGGATTACCTGGAAGGGGATGTTCCAGAAGCCCTTTGGAGCAAAGTCCCCCAAGGCGTTCAATATCAAAATATTCATTTAATTCTCTTCCAAATCCACAGGTTCCGGAAGCAAGTACCACAGGATTCTTAAACTCAACTCCTGCAAATGTGGTTTTTAATCTGTTACTCAACGCCAAACACCTCACTTCCTAAAAATACAGGGCCGTCTTTGCAGACCTTTTTATTTCCGTCACTGGTCTTGCAGCTGCAGACCAGGCAGGCACCGATTCCACAGGCCATGCGGTTTTCCATGGATACATAAAGAGGTGCTGTGTATCCCACTCTCTCACATTTTTCATAAAGCACTTTCATCATGATTCCAGGGCCGCAGGTGCAGATGGCATCATATTCCAGAGGATCAATATCATCTGTGATGAATCCACCAACGTTTACGATCACATGATCTGCCACTTTTTCATATTCGTCCACCAGAATCGGTTCTCCTGAAAATCCAAGATAAATGTCCACCTGACAATCGGGATCTGCCGCTTTGTAGGTCTTGGCTGCCAGATATAATGGCGCGATTCCTACTCCGCCTCCTACCAGAGCAATTTTCTTCTTTCCGGGAAGCTCCGGGAAGCCATTTCCATGAGGGCCATCCATAGTGATCTCGGCCCCTTCTTCCAGTCTTGCCAGGATTTCTGTTCCCTGTCCTACTACTTTATATAAGAAACTGACGCTTTCCTCATCTGCATCATAGACACTGATGGGACGGCTAAGCACCGGATAGGTATCCCAGGCACGAAGCATATAGAACTGCCCCATCTGCGCATGATTTTCCTGCGCCACTTTCATCAGGTAAAAATCCTGATCGATTTTCTTATTACTGATTACTTTTCCCATGACTTGTGTTTCCTTTCATAAACTGTTCTTCCCTCGCAGAAAGTATAGATTACTTTTCCATACAATTCCATCCCGATAAATGGGGAATTATTTGCTTTTGAATAGAATTTATCCTCAACGGTCCATTTTTTGTCCGGAGAAAACAGCACAAGGTCTGCACTTCCTCCTTCCATGATTCTTCCGCAATTCAGCCCATACAGCATTGCAGGATTGATGGTCATCTTCTCAAGAAGTTCCATCAAGGTAAGATATCCCGGACGTACCAGATTCGTAATACCAAGTGCCAGAGACGTTTCCAGTCCAATCATTCCACTTGGGGCATCTTTGATATCCTTTGCCTTTTCTTCTCTGCTGTGAGGTGCATGGTCTGTGGCAATGATATTTAAAGTACCATCCTGCAGGCCTTCAATGATTGCCTGACGGTCTTTTTCTGTACGAAGCGGAGGATTTACTCTGGCAAGACTTCCCTTTTCCAGCACCAGATCCTCTGTGGCAGAAAAATGCTGCGGAGTTACCTCTCCGTAGATTTTTGCCCCTCTGTGCCAGTATCTGCGGACAACATCCACCGTTTCTGCCGCACTGATATGCTGGATCACGGTCTTTGCCCTAGTGGTAAAAGCCAATTCACAGTCTCTTTCTGCCATCTGATATTCAGACTCTGCAGGTGCTCCGCCATAATTCAGGGCATCTGAAACCTTTCCCTTATTGACCCCCGGTCTCTCGATCATTGCCGGGTCTTCTTCATGAAGGCTGATGGGCACATCCAGCTGCGCTGCCATTTCCATTGCTTTCTTTACAGTTTCTTCGTCTTTAATTGGGATTCCATCATCTGTAAAACCAATTGCTCCGGCTTTTAACAAACTCTGGAAATCTGTAAGGTTTGTCCCATCAAAATTTTTTGTAACTGCCGCTGTAGTATATACATGGATCTTCGCTTTCTTTGCTTTGTCAACGATATATTGTATCGTTTCCACATTATCGGCTATCGGCTTTGTATTTGCCATGCAGACTACTGTAGTAAAGCCGCCTGCTGCCGCAGCCCCGGCTCCTGTGTAAATATCTTCTTTGTAAGTAAGTCCCGGATCTCTGAAATGAACGTGGGTATCCACAAGTCCCGGCGCTGCCACAAGTCCTGCGGCATCAATGACTCTATCCTGCTTTCCTACAGGAATATTCTCTGCAATGGTCTTGATCTTTCCATTTTCTATTGCAATATCTGCCACCATATCTGTTACACTGGCAGGATCTATGATTCTGGCCTGTTTGATAATCAACATATTTTTCACCTGATGTCTTTCCTCATTTTTTTCAATCATACCATAAAATAAAACTGGTAGCAACGAAAACGTTACTGTTCACATGCGTTCCAGTAACGATGAAAAAGCCATGCAAAATCACCTTCGGTGATGGCTTTTTCATTGCAGACCTCGGGTTTTGCCATGCAAAACACCTCGCGGAACAGTGGCACCTGAACAATAACGTCCCCGATACGAATATTTTTACGATAATGAAAACTCAACCAGTTCATAATTCAAATCCATTTCGGAAGCAGCCATATCCAGTGTCACTGTCGATTCGCCTACCCAGGGATCCATGATTCCTGCATACAGTGTATACTCTCCTTTTGGAAGCTTCTCCGCCCCTGTCAGTTCACAGGAGAAAATATGCGTTCCGGGAGTCCAGGAAGACAGATTGCTTTCATAAACATTACTCCAGACCATTTTTCCTTCTTCATCTCTAAGTTCCAGATAAATCGGCCAGTCCTGATAAAGCGGCGCGATTCCAGCATTTTCCCAGACAAGTTCCAGATTTAATTTCCGGGAAAAGAACTCTCTTTTCAGAGTGCATTGCCTGATTCCCAGACAGTAGCCCATGTTCTGAAGCAAGATTTCCACATTCTGTTTGATTTCTCCACTGCACTCATCATACTTCGGAGCATTCGGGCCTAAAAATGTGGTATGGCTCTGTAACAGAAGCTGCATGGTAGTATCAAACTGTTCTGGATTAAAATACCAGTCTGTTTCCTCTGATGTAGCAAACTCTCCTCCTGAGGGAGCCTTTTTCCAGAAATCCGGCATGCCGGACAGTTTCTCCTGGTTCTGATCTGACACATATCCATCTTTTATCCAGGACAGCCACAGCTTGTGGGACTTCTCATCTCCAAAGGAATCATTATAAAGTCCCAGTCCCTCCCTGGCACCAATTTCATATGACCTTCGAAGCAGAAGCTTTGATGCCGGGAAGCAATTCAAATAATCCTGAACGTACTGATCTGTCACATTCTGATATGGAAACTGCTCAATTCCCGCTTCCGTATTCACATGCCATTCTCCCCAGTGTCCCAGGCTTCCCAACTGTAAAAAAGCGACCTGAGGGTTCTCTCCGTATCTGTCTGCCAGTGCCTGGATCAATTTTGCGTGTGCTTCCTGAAATACAGTGCTTCGATAATCTGGGCTGAAGCCTTTGCCGTAATCGGAGTCATACCAGTCTCCGGCTTCTCCCATCTTCTCATACAGCCACTGGGGAATATCCATATGTCGCTCCTCAGAAGGACTGTCCGCCACTACCCGAAGGATCAGGCGCACATGATTTTCACCCCACTTTTTAAAATGGCAGCGTTCTTCTAATTCCTCAAAATCATATTTTCCTTCCTCCGGCTCCAGAAGATTCCAGTATACCGGCACATAGGCAAAAGATACCCATGGATCCTCCCGGTAATTTTCTCCCCAGGCAACGAAACCTTTCAAAGGATTAGTTACAGGTTTTTCCCCTTCGGGAAATTCCTGTTTCCAGGTATTTGCTTTCCAGGTAACAAAGATATATCCGCAAACTGCCAGAACAATGATTAAAATAATAAAGATACCCATCCTGATTTCCTTAGATTTCATATTACTCCCGCTACGAAACAATTTTATTCAAAAACTCCCGGAGGATATCCGGGAGCCTTTTATACTTCAATCATGATTCTCAATTTCCATCTGCCGCAGTCCTTTCTCCTGTCTTTTCGGTTTCATTTTTATTTTATCATAACCCTTTCCAATAATCTATATGCTATTTCTCAATGTTTCACAGTTTCCGTCCCCACAGACTGTTGAAGCTCCACAGAATGCAGGGATATTGACCAATTAACTTATTTCTCCCATTATCTTTCACATTTTTTCTCAGTATAATGAAATTATAACAAACGCATCTTAATAGAAAAAAGAAAGGAGTTACAGTCTATGAAAAAACATTTTTATTCCCAAAAACCTGTAGTTTTATTTCTTCTCTTATTTATAATGCTTCTGACAGCTGGCTCTTGCGTTTCAGCTGCCCAGACGATTACCCGGTTCGGCACTAAAAAATTCACCGTAACGAAGGGAACGGATTTTGAATTAAAAGTCCTGAAAACCAATCAGGTAAATGACCAGGATTTAAAATGGTCTATTAAGAATAAAAGTATTGTAGCCTTTGAAAATCCGGCAGATGAATCGGATGGGGATGACGAACAGGATTTTGTAGCCTTAAAGGCCGGAACTACCACTATTACCTGTCAGAACACTGCTACTAATGAAAAAGTTACGTTTACCATTCAGGTAAAGTCCAGATAAGTAAGGAAAAAACGGAGCCGCCCTAAGGCAGCTCCTAGTCTGTTCTCATTATTTCTTACCAAGATATGCAGCCTGGACTGCTTTGTTTG
>JBJEMC010000172.1:0-7340 GCA_051879475.1 Muricoprocola sp.
CCTCGGGTTTTGCAAAGCAAAACACCTCGCGGAACAGTGGCACCTGAACTGTAACCAGGATATTACATTTTACCTAACAACACATTCATGTTACTTTGTATTAATGTAATTGATAAGTCCTTCTGCCTTAATGATCTTCTGCATAAATTCTGGGAAGGCCTGTCCCTTGAACTGTGTTCCCTTTGTCAGATTGTAGATTATACCACTGTCAAAATCTACTTCCACCTGGTCTCCATTTTCAATGCCTTTTGATGCTTCCGGACATTCAATAATCGGAAGTCCAATGTTAATGGCATTGCGATAAAAAATTCTTGCAAAGGTTTCTGCGATTACGCAGCTTACTCCCGCTGCTTTAATTGCAATTGGTGCATGTTCTCTGGAAGAACCGCAGCCAAAATTTTTCTCTGCTACAATGATATCCCCTTTGTTTACTTTTTTGATAAAGTCTTTGTCAATATCTTCCATACAATGTGTAGCCAGTTCTGCAGGGTCTGAAGAATTCAGATATCTTGCAGGAATGATTACATCTGTATCTACGTTGTCTCCATATTTAAAAACCAATCCTTTTGCTTTCATGTCTGTCTCTCCTTATAATCCCAATTCATCCGGTGTGGAAATCTTACCTGTTACAGCACTTGCAGCAGCTACTGCAGGGCTTGCCAGATATACTTCTGATTTCACATGTCCCATTCTTCCTACAAAGTTACGATTTGTTGTGGAAATGCAGCGTTCTCCCTCTGCCAGAATACCCATATACCCTCCAAGACATGGACCGCATGTCGGTGTACTTACTACTGCTCCTGCTTCGATAAATATCTTAAGCAACCCCTCTTCCATTGCCTGAAGATAAATCTTCTGTGTCGCAGGGATTACAATACAGCGAACACCTTTTTTCACTTTACGTCCCTTCAGGATTTCTGCAGCACATCTTAAGTCGTCAATACGTCCATTGGTACAGGAACCAATCACAGCCTGATCAATTATCACATCTTCTGTAATCTCGTCCATGGTCTTTGTATTCTCCGGAAGATGAGGGAATGCAATAGTTGGCTTCAATGTGCTAAGATCAATGGTATATTCCTCATCATACACTGCATCTTCATCTGCTTCAAATATCTTAAACTCACGTTTAGAGTGTTCTTTCATATATGCGATTGCCAAATCATCTACCGGGAAAATACCATTCTTTCCACCAGCCTCAATAGCCATGTTTGCAATGGTAAATCTGTCATCCATAGTCAGGTTTGCAACGCCTTCCCCAACAAATTCCATGGAACGATACAGAGCACCATCCACACCAATCATACCAATGATATGAAGAATCACATCTTTGCCGCTTACCCATTTGGAAGGTTTTCCAACCAGATTAAACTTAATCGCTGATGGAACTTTAAACCATGCTTTTCCTGTTGCCATGCCTGCCGCCATATCTGTACTTCCGACACCTGTGGAGAAAGCTCCTAATGCACCATATGTACAGGTATGAGAATCCGCACCAATAATTACATCTCCAGCGACTGTCAGACCGCTTTCCGGAAGAAGTGCATGTTCAATTCCCATCTGTCCTACATCAAAATAATTGGTAATATCATGCTTTGCTGCAAACTCACGAACACATTTGCAATGTTCTGCTGATTTAATATCTTTATTTGGAATAAAGTGATCCATAACAAGAGCAATTTTGTCCTTATCGAACACACCTTCCTTTGTAAATTTGTCCATTTCGTGAATGGCAACCGGTGAAGTAATATCATTTCCCAAAACCAGATCAAGATCTGCTTCTATCAATTGTCCAGCCTCAACTGACTCAAGCCCTGCTGCTGCTGCCAGAATTTTCTGTGTCATTGTCATTCCCATGACCGTTCCTCCTCTTTTACTGTTCACGTACACTTCGTTCTCGCGGAACAGTGGTGTCCGAACTATATTTTTACTTTTACACTTTACATCATGTAAGTATCAGTATAACATATTCTTCCACTTTTTGCTATACCTATCTAAAAAAAGGAGCTCCGCTCCATAACCGGAAATCAGTTATTTTGCAGCAGCTCCACTTTTTATCTTTTTATTAGTTGTTGATCAGTTTATCTTCGCCATTCCAGCTGTAGAGTTTACGGATTTCTTCTCCAACGATTTCTGATGGATGTTCAGCCGCTAACTTACGCATAGCTTTGAAGTGAACCTGGCCTCCTGCAGAAGACATATCCAGAAGGAAATCTTTTGCAAAAGTGCCATCCTGAATATCGGAAAGAATCTTCTTCATAGCTTTCTTTGTATCTTCTGTGATGATCTTTGGACCTGTGATATAATCGCCATACTCAGCTGTGTTAGAAATTGAATATCTCATTCCTGAAAAACCAGACTGGTAAATCAGGTCAACGATCAGTTTCATCTCATGAATACATTCAAAATATGCATTTCTTGGGTCATATCCAGCTTCAACCAGTGTTTCAAAACCAGCCTGCATCAATGCACAAACACCACCGCAAAGTACTGCCTGTTCTCCGAAGAGGTCTGTTTCTGTTTCTGTTCTAAATGTAGTTTCCAGAACACCAGCTCTTGCGCCACCAATTGCCAGCGCATATGCAAGTGCTATTTCAAGAGCTTTGCCTGTAGCATTCTGATGAACAGCTACCAGACAAGGAACACCCTTTCCAGCCTGATATTCGCTTCTTACTGTATGACCTGGTCCCTTAGGAGCAATCATTGTAACGTCAACATTTGCTGGTGGTACGATGCATCCATAATGAATATTGAAACCATGAGCAAACATCAGCATATTGCCTTCTTCAAGGTTTGGTTCGATATCTTTTTTGTAAAGAGCAGCCTGTTTTTCATCATTGATCAGAATCATGATAATATCAGCTTTCTTTGCTGCTTCTGCTGCTGTATAAACTTCAAATCCCTGTTCTTCAGCCTTTTTCCAGGACTTGCTTCCTTCATAAAGACCGATAATTACATGACATCCAGACTCTTTTGCATTCAGGGCATGTGCATGTCCCTGGCTACCGTAACCGATGATTGCGATTGTCTTGCCTTCCAACATAGAAAGGTTACAATCTTCCTGATAATAAATCTTTGCTTCTTCCATTGTTCTCCTCCTACACTAATGTGCTAATTCGTAGTCAGCTGCCCATCTATAGCCAGCTGCATCTTGTATATGGTTAAAGGTATCCTTTCGTAGCTGTTCACCCAGTAACGTAACAACCCTTCAACTTACAAATATCTGACATCCTCTGCGCCTCTTGACAAACCTGTCACTCCTGTTCTTGCCAATTCCAGTATCTCATAGTCACTGATCAGTTCCAAAAATGCAGAAATCTTGCCCTGATCACCTGTCAGTTCAATGATCATAGAATCTTTGGCAACATCAACAACCTTTGCGCGGAAAATATCACAGATCGCATTGATTCCCTGACGATCCATTGCCTCAGCACGAACCTTGACCATGATCAATTCACGATTTACGCTCTCGCCCGGCACCAAAGTCTTTACATCAACTACATCAATCAGTTTCCGAACCTGCTTTTCAATCTGATCCAAGATCTGTTCATCTCCATTCACAACTACTGTCATACGTGAATATCTTGGGTCTGCGGTTTCACCAACAG
Source organism: Muricoprocola sp. (assembly GCA_051879475.1). Lineage (GTDB taxonomy): Bacteria > Bacillota > Clostridia > Lachnospirales > Lachnospiraceae > Marvinbryantia. The sequence goes on from JBJEMC010000172.1 coordinate 3,609, forward strand.
TAAGACTGTCAATGTTATAGCCTCTACGGCTGAACAGTCCCGCAACTCGGCTTAAGACACCAGAAGTGTTGTCCACAAGTAATGATAATACTCTCTGATTCATATCCTCGCTCCTCTTTTGCGTAAACTTCCTCTATTTTACCAATTGTAGATATATTTGTCAACAGATTGTTCCAACCCTATTCAATATTTTCCTCTTCCAGCAATTCTCCGATAACAATAGCGTTCTCACCGGTCTTTTCGTAAATCGCCTTGAAATCTTCCAGACTTCTTGTCACAGTACCCTCCAGTGGATCATTGATCTGTACTGTCATCTCTTCCAGGTTATATCCCGACATCACCACACAGTGTTCCTGACGGTACCATGGATACTCCCGTTCACCAAACCGGCCAACCTCACCGGTAAATTCCGGTTCTGCCATATACATTGTTGTCCATATGACGACAGGTGTTCCCGCTGCTATATAAGAAAACAATTCCTCAAATTCCGTTCCAGTAAGATCATATGCTGTAAGCTCTGCATCATAATCCTGTAAAAAATTATTTGCCGTTGCAGCCAGTGCCGGTGGAAAACAGCCAGCTCCTGATTCCGAAAACGGATCTCCCACATACCCGATGGCCATATTATCTGTAGTACGGTTTACAATCAGATATTCTCTGGCTATCGTCGTTTTTTCAAGTTCAAATCCCTCATAATTCAAAGCCATGGTTAAAGCCACTGACTCACATCCTGTAGGCAACTCCGGATTCTGTTCGATTTCCTGTACCTCCAGGGAAAAAGTTGTCGGAAGTTTGTCATATTCCAACAGATCAAATACCGTTTTCGCTTCTTCTACGCCCAGAATCTCAAAATCATCTATCTGATGCAATTCTCCCGGACTATCTGCATCACGGTCAAAATATGGTTCCGTGTTCTCTTCTGAAAACTCTTCCTGGTATTCTTCATAGTACTCGTCATAATATTCGTCCTGATATTCTTCCTCAAAATCGTAATATTCTTCTCTGTGATGCGGTTCTCTGTCATGAGAAGGAGTCTCCTGATATTCTTCATTCCACTCTTCCTGAACCACAAACTCCTCATATACTTCTTCAGGCTGTTCTGCACAGACAGTCTGACCCAGTACACTCATCGCACCCAGACAAGTCACCAAAATCCATGCAGGAATTTTTCTATTATTCATACACTATCCCTTCATAAGCCCCGGCATTATCCAGAGTACACCTCATTCTAAACAGACACTCTTAAATATTGCCGATTCGCTTCCTTTTTATTACTGTTCACGTACATTCCAGTAACGATGAAAAAACCATGCAAAATCGCCTTCGATGACGGATTTTTCATTGCAGATTTCGGGTTTTGCTTCACAAAACACCTCGCGGATCAATGGCACCTGAACTGTAACTTCTTTTTCAATCTCTAAATCAGTTCACACGCAGATATTATATCGAAAAAGGAAAAATTTTTCAACAGTCCCGCCATTTTTCACAAAAATAACACATTTTGAAGTTTTTCATTCAGTTTTCGGTATATGTGTTCCTGAAACCAGGGTTCCGTAGATGCCTTGACAGCTTCTTCCTTCTCAAACCAGGCCACATTACTGTTCTCATCCTCTTTTATCTGCAAATCCTCCTCTTCCTCTGCTTCCAGAAGATAAGTCACATTTAAGTGCAGATGGGACGATACATATTCGCCCTTTTTCACATGGCCATCTACAGTCAGTACCTCCAGAGAATAGATTTCTTCTGAAACCGGGCGCAGCGTTTTTACGCCGCTTTCCTCCCTCACTTCCTTCATGGCAACCTTCAGAAGATCCTTTGCCCCGTCTGCATGCCCTCCCAGCCAGGACCAGGAATTATAAATATTGTGATAAACCATCAGAACTTTTGTTTTTCCCAGATTTACCACCCAGGCTGAAGCTGTCATATGCGCCAGCCTGTTTTCTCTGGAAAAAATATTTTTCTGTGTCTTAAGGCAGTTCAAAATCACTTCTTTATCCTTTTGCTCCTGCTCATTATATGGACGATAATTTTCAATGCTCTCAATGAGATCCATATTTTCCTCCTACAGATTTTTCTTCTTGTATAAGAACCAGAATGCCAGTCCTCCAAACACGATCATATAAGTAAATAGAATTCCAACTCCCTGCCAGTCTGCCGCGCCTCCTGCAGCAATATTTCTCATCATTCTGCTAGTCTGTGACAGAGGCAGTGCTGCTACAAATTCTCTGATTCCATGCGGCATCTGTTCTGTAGAAAAAAAGGTGTTACAAAGATAAGACATGGGCATAATAATATAATTGGAAAATCTCGGAACATCCGTATGCGTCTTTGCATAGAAAGAAACTACCACACCTATTGTGGAAAACACTGCTCCATTCATAAACATAATACAAACTGACTGCCAGTTAAAAATCAGGCCTGTGCCGATAGGAATAGTCAGCAAAAGAATCACTGCTCCTGCATATAAGCCACGCAGAGATCCACCGATGATCTGCCCCACAATAAACTGCCAGAGAGGTGTCGGAGAAATCATCACCTGATCAAATGCCTTTTCATAAAGCCTCTGTACATTGAGGTTCTGAGCAATGGCATTAAAACTGCCATTCATGGTTGTCAGTGCCACTACACCGGGGATCAAAAAATTCAGATACGGCTCTCCATTTGAAATTGTCTTGATTCCCATTCCAAATACGATCAGATACATCAGCGGTGCCACCATCGCTGCCAATGTAATCTTATAAAAATCCCTCCGGAATTCTCTCCATTTTTCCCAAAGTATTGTAATAATTCCCATTTGCTCTTCCACCTATCCCAGATGTTTTCCTACCCGTTCTACAAAAACGTCCTCCAACGTCGTATCCCTCATGGAGCACTGTCCCTGAAGCTTTGACAGATATGCGATTGCCTCATCTCTGTCATGGAAAAATCTGCTTTTCATATCTCCTTCTTTTATTTCATCCACTGCATAAGCCCCCAGTTGATCGATCAGACCCGCCGGAGTATTCGTTTCCTCCAGCCTTCCCTTATTCATCATGGCGATTCTTTTGCAAAGATACTGGGCTTCCTCCATATAATGCGTCGTAAGCAATATAGTCAGATTCTGGTCATTTAACTGCCTTAAAAGATTCCACATCTGTCTTCTGGAAAGTGCATCCATTCCTGCTGTCGGTTCATCCAGAAGCAATATTTCCGGATCCGTCAGAAGGGCACGACACACCATGAGTTTTCTTTTCATTCCTCCGGATAACCTTCTTACAGTTCTTTTTCTAAACTGAGATAACCCGGCAAATTCCAGAAGTTCATCCGTCTTTTTCCGAATCTCTTTTACAGGCATAAAATACAGTCTTCCCTGATACTCCATGATTTCATCCATGGTCATATCCTGTCTCATGGAATATTCCTGGGTGATCACACTGATTTTTCTTTTTAATTTCGTATTTTTTCTTGTAAGCCGCTCTCCATCAATCCAGATTTCTCCGGATGTGGGCAAAAGTAAGGTAGAGAGCATACTGATAGTCGTTGTCTTTCCTGCTCCGTTTGGTCCCAGAAGGCCAAAAAATTCCCCTGTTTCTATCGTAAGATCTACAGAATCCACCGCTGTAAATTCATCAAATTTCTTAGTAAGTCCTTTTAATTCAATCATGACTCTCTCACTTTCGCGTATGATGAAATTAGTAGTTACTGTTCACGTGCGTTCCAGTAACGATGAAAAAGCCATGCAAAATCACCTTC
>JBJEMC010000173.1:0-1586 GCA_051879475.1 Muricoprocola sp.
CGAATCACAGGAATAAATCCAAAAAGGTGGGAGCTGATGTTGTATAAGGGCAACGCAGCTCCCATATAAGTGAAAGGAGTTGTAAGAATATGTATTTAGTGATTACAGAAAAACCAAGCGTAGCCAGATCCATTGCGGATGTGATCGGCGCACAGAAACGTGAAGACGGATATCTGGAAGGAAAGGATTGTATCGTCAGCTGGTGTCTTGGACATCTTGCTGAATATGTGGCTCCGGATGCTTATGACGAGAAATTCAGCAGATGGAACTATGAGGATCTGCCCATTATTCCGCAGGAGTGGAAACTGGCAGTGTCAAAGGACAAGAAGGATCAGTTCTATGTGTTGAAGAAACTACTGAATCGTCCGGATATCGACTATGTAGTAAATGCCTGTGATGCAGGACGGGAAGGCGAATTGATCTTCAAGAGAGTCTATGATCTTTCCCGGAGCAGAAAACCGGTAAAAAGACTGTGGATCAGTTCTATGGAAGATGAAGCCATCCGTGAGGGATTTTCTCAAATGAAAGATGCGTCTGCATATGAAAACCTTGCCGATGCTGCTGTGTGCAGAGCCCAGGCAGACTGGCTGGTAGGAATGAACGCAACCAGAGCTTACACCAGTAAATATTATAAGAAGCTGACTGTGGGGCGTGTCCAGACACCGACGCTTGCCATGCTGGTAGACAGGGACAGAGCTGTTTCCTCATTCCAAAAGGAAAAGTATTTCAATGTGGAACTGGATCTGGATGGTCTGCAGGTAGAAAGACAGAAAATCTTTGATGAAAAGGAAGCAGAAAAACTGAGAGTTCTTTGCCAGGGAAGCGATGCTGTTGTGGAAGAAATACGTTCAACAGATAAGACTGTAAGACCACCGAAGCTTTATGATCTGACTACTTTGCAGAGGGAAGCGAACCGACATTATGGTATGACTGCCCAGCAGACGTTAAATGCAGCACAGTCTCTGTATGAGCAGAAACTGATCACCTATCCGAGAACTGACAGCCAGTATCTGACGGAGGATATGGAGGTAACTGCAGGAAATGTGATTCGGAGAATTCATGAAAAGTATCAGCTGACAGGTCCCTTTGACCAGCCGGAGAAACCAAATGTCAAGCTTGTCCTGAATAACCGGAAGGTATCCGATCATCATGCAATTATTCCCACTGTGGAATTGACAGATTATGATCTGTCACAGTTAAAGGATTGGGAACAGAAGGTATTGTTCCTCATCTGTGTCCGTATGGTGGAAGCAACAGAAAAGGATCATATTTTCACAGAAACCGATATCACCGTGAAATGCCAGAACGAGCTGTTTTCCGCAAAAAAGAAAGTTGTAAAGCAGATGGGATGGAAGCTTTATGAAGAGTGTTTCAAGAACAAAGATGGGCTGGCTATGGAAAATCCGGAAAATGTAGAGACAGACCGGTTTTCTAATCTGGCTCCCGGACAGATCTTTTACAATGTGGTAGCTGATAAATCGGAGCATTTCACTTCCCCACCGAAACAGTACAGCGAAGATACTCTGCTTGCTGCCATGGAGACAGCCGGGAATAAGGAGTTCGATGAGGATACGAGAAAAAGGGAC
>JBJEMC010000174.1:0-7271 GCA_051879475.1 Muricoprocola sp.
ATTTGGCATAAAAAGGAGCGTGCTCCAAAATGATTTCTCATTTTTTCACACGCCCGTTTTTCTTATACATCTGTTTATTTTTTATTCCCAAACAGTCCCCGGACGATGGATGTGGATCCGGAGCGCATCACGGAGCTTAAGGCTGAGCTGGCGGCGCGTTTGGCTATGGTGCTGGCGCTGGATTTTCTTCCCCCAAGAACGGAATTGACCATGTTGGTACTCACGGAACGGGCCATAGAGGATGCTGCGTTGGTGGCAGCCCGTTCTATCACCTTTTTCTTTGCTTCTGCCTCTTTTTGTTTCTGCTTTTGAGCAGCAGCTTCTTCTTTCTGCCGTTGCTTTTCGGCAGCGGCTTCTTCCTTCTGGCGTTGTTTTTCGGCAGCGGCTTCTTCCTTCTGTCGTTGTTTTTCAGCAGCGGCTTCTTCTTTCTGTCTTTGTTTTTCAGCTTCGATTTCTTCTTTTGCCTGCATGATCAGTTCATAGGCGGATTCGCGGTCGATGCTTTCTCGGTATTTCAGATCAAATTCATCTACAAGAATATGATTCTGGATGATATCATCATCTGCCTGTCCTATGCGGCTTTGAGGCGGAAGGATAAAGGCTCGTTCTACCATGGTTGGAATGCCTTCTTCATCCAGGCAGCTTACCAGTGCCTCGCCGACACCCAGCTCCATAAGAACCTCCGTGGTTTTAAAAGCAGGATTTTCCCGGAATGCCTTAGCTACGGCACGGACAGATTTTTGTTCAGCTGGTGTGTAAGCTCGCAGAGCATGCTGGATGCGGTTGGAAAGCTGAGCCAGCACTTCATCCGGGATATCAGAAGGGCTCTGGCTGACAAAATAGATACCAACCCCCTTTGACCGGATCAGTTTTACCATCTGGACGATCTTCTGCAGAAGGGCTTTTGGAGTATCCTGGAACAGAAGATGGGCTTCATCAAAGAAAAATACCATACGAGGTTTTTCCAAATCTCCCACTTCCGGAAGTTTTTCAAATAACTCTGTCATCATCCAGAGTAGGAAAGTAGAGTATACAGTTGGACTCTGAATCAGTTTTGTGCTATTTAGAATGTTGATATATCCCCGTCCATTTAGATCCGTACGCATCCAGTCGCGAATGTCCAGGGCAGGTTCCCCAAAAAACTGTTCCCCACATTCATCTTCAAAGGCAAGAAGAGCTCTTTGGATGGCACCGATACTTGCAGAAGAGACATTGCCATAGGTGGTAGTAAATTCTGCCCGGTTCTCGCCTACAAACTGGAGCATAGCCCGTAGATCTTTCAGATCCAGGAGAAGGAGACCATGATCATCTGCAACTTTAAAGACGATATTCAGGACACCAGATTGAATCTCCGTAAGACCAAAGAGTTTTGCCAGGAGAATAGGCCCCATATCTGAGATCGTTACGCGTACAGGATGTCCCTGTTCTCCTGAAATGTCCCAGAATCTGGTGGGGTAGCTTTTATATTCAAAATGCTCAATGCCTAGACGGGCGATGCGCTGCTCTGTTTCTTCGCTGGCGATTCCCGGCTGGCACATACCGGAGAGGTCCCCTTTTACATCTGCAAAAAATACGGGAACTCCCATATCTGAAAAAGATTCGGCCAGCACTTTTAGTGTGATGGTTTTTCCGGTTCCGGTGGCACCTGCGATCAGGCCATGGCGATTTGCCATACCGGGAAGCAGGAAAAGACTTTTATCGGACTGGGCAAACCAGATTTTTCCTTCTTGATACATGAAAATAACCTCCTTTTATTATCATTTATTGTAACTGTTCCGCGAGGTGTTTTGCCTGGCTTTTTCATCGTTGCTGGAACGTACGTGAACAGTAACCATTTATTCTTTGATATATGTTCGTTTCCAGATTCCGCTTTTTACGTATAACATTCCGATAGGAACAGAAGCAGATGGAGCAATCATACAAGCCAGATAGACACCATCAAGGCCCATAAAATGTTCCAATATAATAACCAGGACGACTCTCACAAGGATACAGTTTACAAAGGAACTGAACATGACCATCATAGTATGTCCGGCACCTGTCATCATGGCATGATAGGTCTGGAAAAAGGCATAGAAAATCTGGCCGATCATTTCAATCCTTAAGTTTCTTACAGCTGCGGAGAGGACATCTGGATCATTCGTAAAGAAACCTGCCAGATACGGTGCAGTCAGTTCTACGGACACCAAAAGAACCAGCGCGGTACAAACTGCGATTTTCAGTGCCTGATTCAGTACATCCCGGGCACGGTCATAAAGCCCTGCGCCCAGATTCTGGGCGATTATGGTGGAAGTACCGGTTGCAATGGCAGAAGTAATTAACTGGCATACATCTTTGATTTTGATACTGATGCCGTTTCCAGCAGAAACAACCGTACCATATTTATTAATAAAATAGGTAACCACAAGCCAGGAGATGGCGGCAATTGTCATCTGCAGGGCACAGGGAATCCCAAGATGAATAATTTTTATAAGCTTATCTTTATACAGGCTCAGTTTATTAAGAAGCAGTCCATATTCTTCAGGATTTCTCAGGACGAAATAAAGCCCCAGGGCAAAAGAGGTAATCTGGGAAATCAGAGTAGCCAGGGCAGCACCGGCCACACCCATATGTAACACTGCCATAAACAGAGTATCCAAAAAGATATTCAAGACAGAAGAAATCATGATAATGATAAAAGGACTTTTAGAGTCGCCCATTGCCCTTAGAATCGCACTAAGAGCATTATATCCCCAGATAAAGAGGAAACCGATGGAACAAATCTGTAAATAGGTGACTGCTTCCGTAAGGGCAGGAGCCTTTAACAGAATGAGAAGCGGACGGCTGCAACACCACATGACAAGGGAACAAAGTGCCCCCAGTAACATACAGAAAGCAAAAAGTGTCCGGACAGAATCATTTTTGCTTTCTTTTTCTCCGGCACCAAAATACTGGCTGATCAGAACATTTCCACCGATGGAAAGACCGATGGCTATCTTGGTAACAAGATTCATAACCTGACTGGAGTTGTTAATAGCAGAAATGCCGACACTGCCTACTGTATGTCCCGCAATGAGAAGATCCACAATGCTGTAAACAGACTGGAGAAGACTGGTTGCGATCAGCGGCAGAGAGTAGGAAATCAGTAATTTTGTCACATTTCCGCTTGTAAGATCCATGGTTTTTTTCTTCATAACAATAACCTTCTTAATATAATAATTTCAAGTTAGACTAAGGATAACTATTTGGCCTGAAAATGTCAATAATAGTGGTTGATTAAATGGCAAAAAAAAGTATAATCTATAATAGTGACTATAGAGAAAATTGGAGGAAAATAGCTGTTATGTTAGAAATCAGAGATTTGTCTTTTGATGTTTCTGATGAGAAGGAACAGAAAGAGATTATTAAGAACTTAAATCTGACAATTGAAGATGGAAAATTTGTCGTTGTAACAGGACCAAATGGCGGAGGAAAATCCACTATGGCAAAGCTGATCGCCGGAATTGAAAAGCCAACCAGCGGACAGATTATCTTTAACGGTACTGATATCACCAATATGAGTATTACGGAACGTGCAAACTTGGGAATCAGTTTTGCATTCCAGCAGCCAGTGCGTTTTAAAGGGATTACCGTGTTGGATCTTTTGCGCATGGCAGCAAAGAAACAGCTGACAGTGGCAGAGGCATGTTCTTATCTGGCAGAAGTAGGACTTTGTGCAAAGGACTATGTACAGAGAGAAGTAAATGCTTCTTTATCAGGAGGAGAACTGAAACGTATTGAGATTGCAACAGTTCTGGCCAGACAGACCGAGATGTCTATTTTTGATGAACCGGAGGCTGGAATTGACCTTTGGAGTTTCCAGAACCTGATCCGGGTATTTGAACATATGAGAGAAGTTACCAGTGGCTCCATCCTGATTATTTCCCATCAGGAAAGAATTCTGAACATTGCAGATGAAATCGTAGTACTGGCAGAGGGACAGGTTGCAAAACGTGGAACCAAGGAAGAAGTCATGCCGGAACTTCTGGAAACCATGAAGATTGACAGAGGATGTGTGAAGATTGCAGAGGGAGGACAGGAACAATGATAGATGAGATTCAGAAAAGACTGCTGGAGGAGATCGCAGATCTTCATACGGTTCCGGAGGGAGCCTATAATATTCGTGCCAATAGTGAACTGGCTGAGAGAAATACTACAGCAAATATTGATATTACGACTAAGGAAGATAAAAGCGGTATTGATATCCGTATCAAACCGGGTACCAGACATGAAAGTGTGCATATTCCCGTTGTCTTAAGTAAAAGTGGTATTAAAGAGACTGTTTATAATGATTTTTACATCGGAGAGGACAGTGATGTGGTGATCGTTGCCGGATGCGGTATTCACAACTGTGGTGTGCAGGATTCTCAGCACGATGGTGTTCACCGTTTCTTTGTGGGAAAAAATGCAAAGGTTAAATATATTGAAAAGCATTACGGTGAAGGAGATGGAGCCGGAAAACGTATTTTGAATCCTGTGACGGAAGTCTATATGGAAGAAAACAGTTCTATGGAAATGGAAATGGTTCAGATCAAAGGAGTAGATTCCACAGTAAGAACGACCAAAGCGGAATTGGCAGCCGGTGCAAGCCTGGTAGTCAGAGAACGTCTGATGACCCATGGGGAACAGAGGGCAGAAAGTATTTATCTGACAGAATTAAATGGAGAAGGCGCTTCAGCAGATGTAGTGTCCCGTTCTGTTGCAAAGGATAAGTCTTATCAGAAATTTGATTCCAGAATCACAGGAAATGCAGCCTGCGTGGGACATACGGAATGTGATGCCATTATTATGGGGGATGCAAAAATTCTGGCGGTTCCGCAGCTGGAGGCGAATAACATTGATGCAGCCCTGGTACATGAAGCTGCGATTGGCAAAATCGCAGGAGAACAGCTGATAAAACTCATGACTCTGGGACTTACGGAAGAAGAAGCAGAAGAACAGATTGTCAATGGTTTCCTGAAATAGTCGATAAGGCAGGGGGAGGAAGTTTGGAAGTGAACTTCCAAATCTCCCATTATTGATGCAGCAAGTGCGTCACAAAGGAGGAAAAAATGGTACATTGTTCTGCTTCAATACAATATAATGAAGAAACCATGATGCGAATGGTCAGGACAAGAATGAGAAGCTTTCGAGGGATTGCTGTCTATATTTTATATTTGTTCGGCCTGGGCTTTCTGGTCATGGGAGTGCTTAGCTCTTATGGAACGTTGGCCACCAGAACCATGTGGGTGGCTGTAGGCTGTTTTATTCTGGTAGGAATCAATATGCCGGAAAAGTACATGGGAAAGAAAATCGTTCAGTCCATGAACGGAAGGTTCCCCAAACTGAGTTATGATTTTGGAAGAAATGTGGCAAAAGTGGTGGGAGCAGATACTACGAACCGCATTGCTTATGATGAAATCATTCGTCTGGTGGAGGACGATGACTATTTATATATCTTTATGAAAGATAAGGCGGGCTTTATGATTGACAAAAAGAGTGCAAAGCCGAAGGTAGACAGCTTAAAAGAGCTTCTGACGGAAGTGACAGAGCTGCAATGGACAAAACCAAGATCCATTCTCAGTGTTTCTGCGGTTTCGATTTTCCTGGACAGAAAGAATACAAAGAAGATCAAAAAATAAAGAAGAGGAGCTGCAAAATGCAGCTCCTAAATGATTGTGTATTTATATTTTTAAAGGAAGAAGTTAAATTTAGCCGAAAAATCCAAATCTGCTGTTATCAGAACTGCTTCTCTTTGGGAAGAAGTCTTCAAGATTATTATAGGACTCATCATCGGAATTTTCATCGGAATTATCATCGTAGGAGTCTTCGTCGTCATAATAGTCTTGAGATGAATTGCTGTCATTGCCTGTGTTCAGATCGGCTTTCGCCTGAAGGGTTACCTGAAGTACTTTTTCTTCATATCCGTTTTCACCCATTCGTTTTACGGTAACATCTACGGTTTCACCTGCTTCATAATACTGAATTCTTTCCAGAAGTTCATTCATGGAACTGATACCGGTCTTATCCAGTTTTGTAATAACGTCGCCTTCTTTCATACCGGCTTCTTCGGCAGCACCACCGGATGTCAGTTCGTATACGTAAGCTCCTGCAGGGATGTTATACAGCTGTCTTGCTTCTTCAGAAACATTCGTTACTTTCACACCGAGAGCACCGGCTTTTTCCTCATCTACTTTGGATCTTGTGGTCTGGTTCATCAGATCTTCAATGATTGGTTTTGCAGTGTTGATAGGAATTGCATAACCCATTCCTTCAACACCATCGCTGGCTGCTTTGGCGGAGTTAATACCGATAAGACGTCCATTTTCATCCAGAAGAGCACCACCACTGTTACCAAAGTTGATAGCTGCATCCGTCTGGATCATGTTGTTGGAGATTGTACCATTATCTGTGGAAAGAGATACTTCTCTGTCCAGAGCACTGATGATACCAAAGGTTACGGACTGTCCATAACCAAGAGCATTTCCGATGGCAATTGCCCAGTCACCAACCTGAACGGAATCAGAATCACCAAGTTCAGCAACAGAAATCTGTTTCTTTACGTCCTTTGGAATATCGCTTAATTTAACGGCAACAACGGCAAGATCCAGAGAAGAATCAGTACCTTTGACCTGAGCGGAAACTAATTTATCTTCTTCGTTTTCTACATCGACGCTGAAAAGTACGGTAAGGTCATCGGAATTTTCTACTACGTGATTGTTTGTAGCAATCAGAAGTTCATCTTCACTCTGTGCTACGATAATTCCGGAACCGGTACTTTCGCTGTCCTGTTCAAATTCGCGTCCCCAGAGCTGGATCGTTTCTTTTTCCACATTTGTAATGGCTACGATAGATGGCATTACTTTTTTGGTGATGGCCTTTACATTTGGAAGGGTATAAAGATCATCATCGGAAGCATCAGCTTCTTCTGCATCCTCCTCATCTTCTGTGGATTCTATGACATCTCCGAAAGAAATTCTGTTTGTATCTTCTGCCTGTACTTTGGTTGTTTCCTGATACTGTGAAAATGATTCAAGAGCGGTTCCTGCAGCTCCTGTGATTACGAGTACACCTAATAACATAGCGATCTTTGTATGTTTTTTCATATCAATTTACCTCCTGATAGTTTTGCAAGTAGTTAAAGAACTTTAACTTTTTCTGTTCCTTAGCTTTGATTGTATAATAATTGGAAAATGTGTCCATTCTGTGATAAGATTTTTAAAAAACTTTGTCTGATTAGTGATTGACATGTGAACAACATTCGAGATACTATG
>JBJEMC010000175.1:0-7244 GCA_051879475.1 Muricoprocola sp.
AAAGGACTGGACGATTCCAGAAGAGGGGAAGTTGAAAATTTATTTGTTTCTCTGGATGGTACGACTCTTTTATGTGTAACTCACGATCTGGAATTTGCAAAACATACGGCACATCGAATTTCGGTTATGTATGCAGGACAGATTTTAGAAACAGCAGATAAAGAAGAGTTTTTTCAGGAACCATTGCATCCATATTCCAGAATGCTGATCCAGTCACTGCCGGAAAACGGATTTCAGTTTTCAGCCGGGTTTGCACCATCTCATGATGATTGCTTATCTGTTGGCTGCCGGTTTGCCGGGCGCTGCCCATTGGCAGGAGAACGATGTTCAAATCGTCCTCCGCTTGTAAATTACAAAGGAAGGCAGGTACAGTGCTGGAATTATGTTGAAAACGCAAAAACTATGTAAAACTTACACTACAGGATTTCTCTCAAAAGAAAAGGTCTATGCCTTGAAAGATGCTGAGATTTCTATTAATAAAAACGAAATCGTAGGAATATTCGGTGCGAGCGGATGCGGGAAAACTACATTGGCAAATCTGATTGCGGGCGTATTTCCACCTTCATCCGGGCAGATATGGTGGAAAGGCGAAAAAATCAAATATCCCTACAAAGGGGACTTAAGACGCTGCATACAGGTACTTTACCAGCATCCTGAAAATGCTTTTGATCCATCCTGGAACCTGAAACAATGTATTTTGGAACCATACAGAGTACATCACATTCCCTGGTCGGAGGAAGGAGTAGAGAAATTATTAAGCCAGGTAGGGCTTTATAAAGAACATCTTTCCAGAGATTTGCATTCGTTGAGTGGAGGAGAACTGCAAAGAGCTGCACTTGCCAGGACACTTGTCATGAAACCAGAGCTTATTATTCTGGATGAGCCCACCAGTATGCTCGATTCTATATCGCAGGCTCAGGTTTTGGATATTCTTCAGAAGTATCATGAACGTTATCAGACATCTTATCTTCTGATTTCACATAATCTAGAAGTGATCAAAAAGATGTGTACTCGATGCTATTTTATGGAAGATGGTGTTATTCGAAAGGAAGAACAATACTGATATGCCGAGAAAAACTTTTTTCCGTTATGGATATAAACTGCTGATTTATATATTTACCATATGGGTGATAGTAACATTTAACTTTTTCCTGATGCGGTTCATGCCGGGGGATCCTATTGAACATCTTGTGGGGGAGGAGGATTATCTGTATCTTTCTAATTCTCATCCAGAGGTTATTGTGGAACTTGAGAAGGAATATGGATTAGATGGAAATCTGCTGGAGCAATACGGTATTTATATAAACAAGGTTTTACATGGTGATCTGGGAGAATCGTACCAGACAAAGGTGCCTGTGCTGGATATTATTCTGAAACGATTGGTCAGAACATTTCGGCTGATTCTTCCATCCATCGTTCTGGCTAGTGTTTTTGGAATTCTTTTGGGTGCCCTGGCAGGATGGAAGTCAGGAACATGGATTGACAAAATTATTTCACGTCTGTCTCTGGTTTTGTATTCTATACCCGGATACTGCCTGGGAATGCTTGGACTTCTTCTGTTCTGTTTTAAACTGGGATGGGTACCGACCGGAGGAATGACAAGCGGAGGTCTGTCAGGCAGTGCCTATGTGAGAGATGTTTTGTGGCATATGGCACTCCCGGTAGGAGTTCTAACGCTGAGCAAGCTTTCTTATAATATACAAATGATGAGAAGTTCAATGATAGATGTAAAAAAAGAGGATTTCGTACTGATTGCCAGGACAAAAGGACTTAGTGAAAAGCGAATTCTGTTCCGGCATGTACTGCCAAATGCAGCACTTCCCATGGTAACTATCATTACCATGCAGATGGGCTTCATTGTTTCAGGTTCTATGATGCTTGAGCAGTTGTTTAACTGGGATGGAATGGGTCTTCTGATCTACAAATCGATTGGAGCCAATGATTATCCGGTTTTACAGGGAGGTCTGCTGGTGCTGACGGTTTGTGTAGTTCTTTCAAACATTCTGTCAGATGTGCTCTGTGCATTGATCGATCCTAGGATAAAGGATGGTATTTATAATGAAGAATAAATGGATATTGCGTACCCTTCCCCTGGTATTGTTGTTTTTGATTGCTGTATTTGCAAAATGGATTGCTCCATATGATCCATGGGAGATGACGGTTCCTTTTCTTGAGCCTTCCAGGGAACATTTACTTGGAACGAATGATCTCGGTCAGGATATTTTAAGTGAATTGATATATGGAACAAGGACATCCCTTTTGGTAGGAATTGTTGCTTCATTGGTGATTACTCTTGGAGGAAGTTTTATTGGAGCTGTAGCTGCATACTATGGAGGATGGTTAGACCGACTGATCATGGTGTTTATCAATATTAGCCTGGCAGTACCGTCCTTGCCGCTGATTATTGTGCTGTCGGCTTTTCTTAAGAGAAATGTCTGGAATATTATCCTGTGTATTTGTATTACCGGGTGGACGGGCACTGCAAGAGTGGTGCGGACCAGATCTATGCAGATAAGGGAAATGGGGTTTATCCGTAACTGTGTCACTATGGGATGCAGACCTATGTATATTATTTTTTTCCATTTTTTTCCCAATTTGAAAGAAATTATTTTAACAAAGGGACTTTTATCTGTGGCTTCGGCAATGTTGACGGAAACGAGTATCAGTTATCTGGGGCTCGGACCCATGACAAACAAAAGCTGGGGTACTATATTAAATGATGCGTTTCGTGCAGGAGGAATATTTAATGGATACTGGTGGTGGTTTATTCCTCCGATTTTATGCATTAGTCTGACGATTTTCTGTTTTTTGAATCTGAGGAGAGAAGAAGCGGCATCCGGAACAAATTGAATGTAACCTGTATTACAGGTACAAATATTAGTCTATAAGACAAAGAAGGGAGATTCTTATGAAGAAGATGAGAAAGATGCTGGCACTGCTGCTTTGCGCAGCTATGTGCACAGGAACAGTTGCTTATTCGTCTGCAGGGACAGTAGCAGCAGAGGAAGATGTAAAAGAGGTAGAACAGCTGAATGTAGGTTGTATTTATCAGTTTGATGTGGAGAGTCCATACTGTGAACTGATTAAATATCTGAGCTATGATAGTTTTATGTATGCAAATCTGGTACGTTATGGGGAAAACAATGAGGTAGTGCCCTGTCTGTGTGAAGATTTTGAGATTTCTGAGGATGGTACTGCGGTTACGTTCTATTTCAAAGATGGAATTAAATGGCATGATGGTACGCCCCTGACAATGGAAGACATTGAGTTCAGTCTGAATCTTTGGCTGGATGTGTTAAAACCGTCTGTTGCTTTGCGCTATATGAAAGATGTGGAAGTTCTGGATAAGAACAGTATCCGTGTAAATATGCAGAGCTCCTGTGCGTATGTATTTTTGCGCCATATGATTATGTCCAGCTCAGGCTGTGTCATTTATCCGAAGCATATATGGGAAAATGTAGAGGATATTAAAGCCTTTACCGGAAAAGAAGCTATGATTGGCTGTGGACCGTATGTTTACGATTCTTATGATGAAGAGGCGAAGACAGTTACCTTTAACCGTTTTGAAGATTATCACGAAGGCGTTCCCAGCATCAAAAAGATTGTATTTAAGCTTTATGAAAGCCCGGAAAGTATTGTGATGGCATACAATAATAAAGAGATTGATTGTATGTTCCAGTATGCAGCCGGACTGTCTGGAACCTATATTCCATCTATTGAAAAGTTGGATTATCTGGATAAGGGTGCAGAGACTAATTTAGGTGGACCGATTCTGGAGTTCAATTTCAAAGATGAACTTATGCAGGATCTGGATTTAAGAAATGCAGTTTATAATGCTTTGGATTACACTTTACTGGCAGCAACAGACGGAGACGAATATTGTAAACCAGGATACAAGGGTGTAATCTCTCCAGGTAACATAGGATATGATGAAACACTTCCGCAGAATGAGCAGAATATAGAAGAGGCAGAGAGAATTCTGGATGAAGCCGGTTATGTGGATGTAGACGGTGACGGATATCGTGACAATAAAGATGGTTCTGAAATGAAGATCATGGTCAGCCCGGCCTTTAGTGCTTCCAAGGGTAACCTGTATGAGCGTATTTCCCAGGTGGTTGTACGTGATCTGCAGAATATTGGAATTAATGCTTATTTGGATGAAGATGTTTCCAATGCAGATGCATGGAAAGCACGTTTCAGCCAGAATAAAGATTTCCAGATTGCAGTGACAGGATGTTCTCAGGGAGTTGCCATTATTGATACGGTAAATCAGGGTCTGGTTGAGAAGGCTGGTTCAGATGGAACACTTACCTGGAATGGAACCAATGATACACCAGAATATGTGGAGATTTTCTCCAATATTATTGATTCCAAAAATCCAGAGGAATATGCAGAAGCAGCAAAAGTAAGCCAGCATTATCTGGCAGATAATATGGTGGCTATCTCTCTGGGAGTAGAGGATATGTTCTATCCATATAATACTGAAAGCTTTACAAACTGGTCTTCAAGAAGTGGCAATGGTGTATTCTCTTATGATACATGGTTTACTCTTAAGGAGAAATAAAGAACAAAAAGAGCTGGCAGGTCACTTAGAACCTGCCAGTTTTTGTAATGAGTTGAGTTCTTTTTGAAGGTAAGAAAAATATTTTTGGGCTAAGCTGCTTAGAATGTAGTTATTCTTATGAATGTACCCAAGATGAAGCTGACCGATATCTTCACTTAGAGATTTTGCAATGATTTCTCCCGTTCCTGCATGAAAACTGTCTGCATTGCTGTTAGTTAAATCTGGACCGATACTGAAGCAGTTCGTTTTTCGTATAAGTGCGATTTTGGTACAGCGATCTGACACATGCATATTTTTATTTATTATGGTAAACATCAATAATTCTTCGGAGAGAGGGGAAATCTCTGTCTCGTTATCATACGTTACAAAAGGATATTCTTCTAAATCTTTAAGGGAAATCTTTTCCTTTGAAGCAAGAGGATGATCTTTGCGGAGAAATACATAGTTTTGAAGCAGAGTAATTTCATGAAATTGAATGTCCATGGCAGTCATTTGAGTCTGCACAGTGTTTATCTGCGAATTCTGCAGGGCTAAAATTCCAAGTTCACTTCTTCCGTTATATACTTCATTTAAAACGGAGAGAGTATCACACTCACGCAGTGCCATATCAAAAACAGAAAGTTCCAGATCATTTAAGAACGCGGCAAATGAACGGACAACAAAGGGAAGATGTTGTGTGGATATGGAAAAATGAACAGGGATTGTATGGCGAGTTGTATATCGTTGTTCAAGATAGCGGGTGCGCTCTACAATATCTTTGGCATAGCGGATAAAATCTTCTCCATCTAAGGTTAGTGTAATACCACGGTTAGTGCGGTGAAAAAGAGTGATGCCGAGGCTTTCTTCTACTTCTTTCACGGCGGTAGATAAAGTAGATTGTGAAACAAACAATTTTCTGGCAGCCTGAGAGAAAGAACCACAGTTGGATATTTCAATCATATATTTCAAATTCTGTAAAGTCATTTTATTTACCTTTCTGTAAGAAATATTTGAATGTTTATTATAATATCAAAAAAATTGATAACGGGCAATGTATTTTATGAAAAGTAATAAGATTGCTTCTGCTGATTTTATATGATATAGTATTTACAATGCAATAAACTAACGGCAATATAAAAAATAGATAGCTGTTAGGAATTGTTAAAACATAGGTGAAATATTTTATGGAAACCGGTCAAAAGCCGGTGCGGTGCTGCCACTGTAGGACGGAGCTGGGATGAAACGACACTGAAGATTTTCTTTGGGAAGTCGCCTGTAAGCGCTGATGTCAAGCCAGGATACTTGAATATTTCACAGTGTCTCTTTATTTGGCAGGTCATCAGATAAAGGGAAAACAGAAGAAAGGAACGTAGTCTTTCTTTTGTGTACCCTTTTTCAATATCGAAAAAGGGTTTTTTTGACCTCACAAAAGAAATGGAGGAAAAAGTGTATGAACAACAAAACAGTAAAAAAAGTAGTAGCATCCATGATGGCAGTTCTGGCAATGACCGTAGCCGTACCGGTATTGGCAGAAGATCAGGTACGGCTGGTGACTGATGCAGAAGGAAATCAGGTGGAAGTAACGGCGGATTTATCTAAAATAGCTGTAACGCCACTTCCCTGGTCATCCGTTATTTTTGCGATTGATGGAACATCAGAGAGAATGACATCTGTAAATCCGGGAGCAATGACGGCATATACAGGTCATTTTTTTGAAAAACTGGATGCTCATTATGGTGAGCTGGATACATCTAATATTGGTAAAGATTTTTCAATTAATATGGAGGCACTTGTCAGTGAAGGCGTAGAGGCATGTGTTATTTGGGATTATCAGACAGATGAGGCGCAGCAGCTGGCAGATATCGGCATAGCACCGATCATGGTAAAAAATGAAACTGTAGAAGAATTACAGGAAAGCTTTCGTGCCATAGGAGAACTTCTGGACAAGGAAGAACGGGCTCAGGAATTTATTGATCTTTATGGCGAAGCTTATGATGAAATAAAGTCTTATCAAGACAAGGTGGCAGAAGCTGACAAACCAAAAGTACTGTATCTTAGAAATTCTGAATTGAGATTACAGGGTAATGATAACTTTATAAAAGAAGCTATGGAAATGGCAGGTGCAGACAATGTTGCTGCGGATTTATCAGATATTTCTATGGAAGAAATCCTGGAAATAAATCCAGATATTATTTTCCTTAGCTGGTTTGACGACTTTGTACCAGATGATTTATACGAAAATCGAATTGACGGACAGGATTGGAGTACAGTAAATGCTGTTATCAATAAGAAGGTTTATAAGACTCCACTTGGAATTTATCGCTGGGATGCACCTGGGGTGGAGACACCGCTCATGATGAAATGGCTTGCAGTGATGTGTCAGCCGGAAATCTTTGCAGACATTGATATGAAACAGGAAGTAACGGATTATTTCCAAACTTATTTTAATTACACACTTACTGACGAAGATTATGTACAGATCATGTGTGATGCAGAGAATGCGAATAGTGCCAGATAAGAGGATAAAACATGGGAGAACAAAAAAAGGAAAAACGTCCCTATTGTGTTTTACTGGCAGGAATGATAGCAGGACTGATAGCTCTGGTGGTGTTTGCAATAGGAGTGGGGAGATATTATATCTCCCCACTTAATGTAATAAAGATATTTTTATCAAAGATGATTCATATTCCTGTGACATGGG
>JBJEMC010000176.1:0-7234 GCA_051879475.1 Muricoprocola sp.
CCACCGCCCAGTAAAATAAAATCATATTCCTGGAAGGTTAATACAATATGATTGCCATTTCTTCTGTCACAAACTGTAAATTCTGAAAAAGTCAATTTGCTCTTTCGTAATACATCCCGGAAGAATTCTCCCATCTCATCATTCTGATCATAATTTTCCGGATCCGCACAGATCAGCAGACAGCGGGAATTTTCTTTCCATTCTTTCTTTAACTCTTCTACAAGTCCATTTGCCGGATTGAATCCTTCATACTCATTTGGGGAATCATCCCTATAGGAACCGGTGGGACTGCTTGTCAGATATACGACCATATTTCACCTCGTTTCGGGTGTTTTCACGTATTATAGGAGTATTTATATACAAATACCATATAGTTTATCGTTTTCACCCCTGGTATATTATATATTATACTTCAACATAACACGAAAATCTACTTTTTTTTCGTCATCGTTCCTGTTCACATACGTTACTGATCTGTTCACATGCGTTCCAGTAACTAACTCGACATCCAGTACAAATCATATAATTTGGCGAATAGAGCTTCCACTTCGGCTCTTATGGATTTGAATCTGGCTGGAAATATTCTCCATCAATTCTTCTCTGTGGCTGATGATTCCCACCATTTTATGTTTTCCAGACAATTGCAGCAATGTCTCCATGGCCATTTCCAGAGACTTGCTGTCCAGACTTCCAAACCCTTCATCTACAAACAGCACATCCATCTGGACTCCGCCCAGATTAGATGATACCGTATCAGAAAGACCCAGGGCAAGACTTAAAGAAGCTTTAAAGCTTTCTCCGCCTGACAGATTCCCCACAGGACGGAAGCGTCCAGTAAAATTATCCAATACTTCCAGATTTAAGAAACTGCTGCTTTTCTTATCCCCGCTGTTCTTTTGCCGGTATAACTCATATTGACCTTCACTCATGGGCAGCAGCCTTTTATTGGCCGCAGCCAGAATACTGTCAAATCCCGATGCCTGAATATACTGTTCCAGAGTCACTTTTGCCTTTCCTGCAATCTGCCCGCTCACAAGGCTGTATAACCTGGTACTGATTTCGCTTTCCTTCCGATACTTTTCCAACATCGGTTTCTGCTCAAGCAGTTTGTTTAATATTCTTTGGTTATTATCCCTTCTGGCTCTCACCACATGATTCTGATTGCGAAGACCTTCTAATTCTGCTTCCTGCTGCTGTACTTCTGCCCGCAGCTTATCCAGACCTTCCCACTCATCCCCCAGTCTTTCCTGAAGCAGCCGTACCTTTTCCATACTGTTATCTTCTTTTTCCTTTAACAGGGAAATTTCCGATTCCAGTCGAACTTTTTCTTTTGTGATTCTTTCCAGTTCTTTCTGTGCACGTTTTTTATCTTCCTCCAGCCCCTCAGCCTCTGTCTTGATTTTCAGATGCTCTCTTTTTGCTTCCTCGAGACCGGAAAAACGCAGTTCTGTCAAAGTTTTTAATACTGCTTCTTTGGCAGAAAGAATTCTCATGGTTTCATTTTTTTGAGAGATATTTTTATTCTTTTCCTCTTCCAGATCCGGAAGTATGCGATTTCTAACCTCAGTAAGTTTTCTTTCACACTTTTTCAGATGCTCACACTGCTGCTCAATCTGTCGTTTTTCTTCTTTGCACGCAGTCCAGACCTTATCCAGTTTCTCTGCCATTTCATCTATTATCTCAAAAAACTGTTCTAGGGTTTCCGGCATTTCTCCTGGAAACTCCAAATACTTGCAGGCTTTGTGAAGCAATTCCTCTCCTGTTTTGAATAAGGCCTCTTCATAGGTCTTACAGGAGCTTCTCTCACTTTGCAGTTTCAATAAAACAGCTTCTTTTTTCTCTCTGGCAGTTTCTGCTTCTTTTTCCGCAGCATCCACCTGTTCCTGTGTCACGTTTTCCTCTGGAAGTACAGCAGGATTCGGGTGATGCAGGGAACCGCATACCGGACAGGGTTTTTCCTCCTTTAAATTCTTTGCCAGCATCCCGGCACGGCACCTGTCAAAAATCAGTTCCGCATGATTCCAGGTTTCCTTTTTTTCTAAATAAATCTTCTGACTTTCTTCAAAGTCTTGTTCTCTTTTCCATACCAGATGCTTTCTTTTCTGATATTCCCTTCTTTCTACATTCTGATATGCAGTCAGTTTTTTCTGCAGCTCTGCAATGTTTTCCTCTTCATGCTGAATCTGAATCTGCTTCTGTGGATACTCTTTTCTTTCCTGAATCTGCTTTTCTAAATTCGTCAATTCCTCTTTTAAAATTGTTTCTCTTTCTTCGAGCTGCTTTTCATTTTCTTTTGCTCTTTCTGCCTCTTTTCTCAGCTTCTCACGCTCTTGTATCAGTGTATCTCTGAGGCGATACTTTTCAAACTCACCCTGGATTCTGTCTGCCTCTCGTTTTAGTTCCTCGACTTTTTCATCCTTCTGGCAACACTCCTGATATCTTTTTGTGTTTTGCTCCTCCTGCGTCAGAATTTTCTTCCATTCTTCCTCTTTTTCCTTTTTCTGCTGCTGATATTGCCGCAAGGCCTCCTGATTTACTTCTATCTTGGTCAGTAATTCTCTTTTTTCTCCCCACTGCTTCTGACGTTCAGACAAAGTTTCTTTTAAAAGCCTTCCGCTTTTCAGATCTTCCTCCAGGATTTCTTCCAGAATTTCAATCATCTCTTCTAAATTCCAGATACTTTCACTGCCTTCGATTTTTTCCTGCAATTCAAGCAAACGGTTCTCTGTTTCTGTCTCCTCCTGGGCTCTTGCATCCAGAAAATACTGCTGCATACTCTGCTGCGTGGATTTTAATCCATCTAATGCTGCCCCTCGCTTCTCTTTTAACAAATATCCGATTTTCTGATATTGTTCCGTCATAAAAATTGTTCGAAGCACTCTGGTACGATCTTCTGTTTTTGCATTTAACAGTTCCCGAAATTCTCCCTGGGCGATCATGGCAATCTGTTTGAACTGGCAAAAGTCTATCTGCAAAAGCTCCTGTATGGCTTTATTTACCGCACTGACTTTTTCAATCGGCGGCTCTCCTTCGGGATAAAAACAGGCTTTTTCGTTTACCTGTACCGTTCCTTCTCCCCTCTGCTTTTTTCTCTCATAAGCAGGCTGACGGTACACATGGTACTGCTTTCCCTGATGGGTAAAATAAAAGTCTACGTAACTCACCACTTCTGGTTTCGCATATTCACTTCGAAGATTCCTGGTATCCCGGTAACTTCCACTGGTTTCTCCATACAGCGCAAAACAGATGGCATCAAATATCGTTGTTTTTCCGGCCCCGGTATCCCCTGCAATCAGAAAAAGCCCGGTTTCCTCATACTGCGTAAAATCTATTTCCGGCATCTTGTCTGCATAGGGACCAAACCCGCTTATAATCAGTTTAACTGGTTTCATTTATCACACCTGCCTCTTTTGCTGTTTTCATCATGTATTCCATCTCTTCTTCACTCATCTTGCACCCATACATGGTTTCATAAAATTCCGCAATCAGATCAGAAAAGTCCATTTTCTTCTCCTTCAGGTCCAGGCTGCTCTCCCCGATTGCCCTGGTGTGAGCATTGTCATAATCCAGTTTCATAACATTGGGATAATATTCCCGTATCACATTGAGCACATCCGGTATGGGATATTCATCTGTCAGAGTCACGTAAATATAATCCTCTTTCGTTACCAGATTTTCTTTCCTTAAAAGCTGCTCCAGTTTGCCCTTAATATGGCGCATCTCCCTCCTGGGCTGAAGTTCTCGGCACTCGATCTGCAAATCTCCCTTTTCTCCTACGGTAATGATTGGAACACTTTTTACAGAACGAATCTCACTTAAGGAATACTTTAAAGGAGATCCACAGTATCTCACGGTTTCTTTCCCTACCTTCTGTGAGGAATGGATATGCCCCAGAGCCACATAATCAAAGCCGGCAAAAATATCAGCAGAGATCATTTCTACTGTACCCACGCTCTGCGCTGCAGCACTTTCAGAACCGCCTAATATTGTTTCACTTCCTTTCGCCACTACAAACTGATGTGCCAACAGCATGTTACGTTCCGAAAAATCTATGTCTGCATTTTTAAGGACCGTCCTGACCGCATCCTCATAGGTATTTATATCCTCTTCCGGATAATAATAACGTACCTGGGATGCCTTTATAAACGGAAGTAAATAAATATTCATCTTTCCAAACTTGTCCTGATATACTCTGTGTTCCAATTTTCCTTCGTATCTGGAAGAGATAAAGATACCACTGTTTTCAAACAAACTGCTGCCAAAATGAAGTCTTTCATCCGAATCGTGATTCCCACTGATCATATAAACGATGATCTTTCTTTTTGATAATTCATGCAGGAAATAATCCAGAAGCCGAACTGCCTCCTCACTGGGCACGCTTCTGTCATAGACATCTCCTGCAATCAAAACCGCATCAATTTTTTCTTTTTCTGCAAGATCTATGATCTGATCTAAAATATACTTCTGATCTTCTATCATACTGAAATTGTTGACACTTTTTCCAATATGAAGATCTCCTAAATGTAAACATTTCATATGTTTCTCCTGACAAGAAGAGCTGCCGTAACTACGGCAGCTCCATTTTATTGTTTTACACTTAAACGAACCAATGCTCTTTGCAGCTTTGCAGATGCAATCTTGTACTCCTGATCTGTGAGTCCAGTTTTTGCAAGCTGTTCTTCTGCACGTTCTTTCGCCTTGGATGCTCGTTTCTCGTCAATATCTTCTTTCCACTCCCAGGTGGTCGCTAACAGATTACAGGTTCCATTAAGCATGGAAAGCATTCCGCCGATGCAGGCAGCACTGCGTCTCGTACCATCTGCCATTACAATATGTGCTTCTCCCATACCGAGAGCTGTACAGAAATTGCAATGTCCCGCCAGAATTGCCAAATCTCCCGTAATACTGCGGACAACGACACGTTCTACCTGCTCATCAAAAAGCAGGCCGTCCGGCGTTCCAATTTTTATCAGGAAGGTATTCATAAATAACCTCCTTTACATATTTTTCGCTTTTTCAAAAACATCATCAATGGTACCTGCGAACAGGAAACAGCTCTCTGGCAGTGCATCGCACTCACCATTGAGAATCATTTTGAATCCACGAAGTGTTTCTTTCAAAGGTACATACTGTCCAGGCATACCAGTAAACTGCTCTGCAACAGAAAAACTCTGAGAAAGGAAACGCTGAATCTTACGTGCGCGGTTAACAGTCTGTTTATCCTCTTCAGACAGTTCGTCCATACCCATGATTGCAATGATATCCTGCAGCTCTTTGTATCTCTGTAATACATGCTGTACAGAACGAGCGATTTCATAATGCTCAGTTCCAACAACTTCCGGTGACAGGATACGGCTGGTGGATTCCAGCGGATCTACTGCCGGGTAAATACCCTGACTGGAAATATCACGGGAAAGTACCGTGGTTGCATCCAGATGGGTAAAGGTTGTTGCCGGAGCCGGGTCAGTTAAATCATCAGCTGGCACATATACGGCCTGAACAGAAGTGATAGAACCTTTTCTTGTAGATGTAATACGTTCCTGCAGAGCACCCATTTCTGTTGCCAGAGTTGGCTGATAACCTACTGCAGAGGGCATACGTCCAAGAAGAGCAGATACTTCAGAACCTGCCTGAGTAAAACGGAAAATATTATCAATAAACAGCAGCACATCCTGATTCTTTACATCACGGAAGTATTCTGCCATAGTAAGTCCTGACAGACCAACTCGCATACGCGCTCCAGGCGGTTCATTCATCTGACCATATACCAAAGCAGTTTTATCAATAACTCCACTTTCCTTCATTTCATTGTAAAGGTCATTTCCTTCACGGGTACGTTCTCCAACACCGGTAAATACGGACAATCCTCCGTGAGCTGTAGCAACATTATGGATCAGCTCCATAATAAGTACGGTCTTACCTACACCAGCTCCTCCAAACAAACCGATCTTACCACCTTTTGCATATGGACAGATCAAGTCAACAACCTTGATTCCGGTTTCCAGAATCTCAGTAGCCGGGGTCTGATCTTCGTATGGCGGTGCAGATCTGTGAATTGGCCAGCGTTCTTTTGTCTGTGGTGCCGGCTTGTTATCCACCGGATCGCCTAACAGATTAAATACACGGCCCAGACATTCCTCTCCAACAGGAACAGAAATCGGTGCGCCTGTATCAATTGCCTTTGCGCCACGTACAAGACCATCTGTTGAATTCATGGCAATACAACGAACCGTATTGTCACCGGTCTGCTGAGCTACTTCGGCAATCAGCTTAGCGCCTTTATTATCAATTTCAATGGCGTTCAACAGTGCAGGCAGTTCATCATGCGCAAAGCGGATGTCCAGAACAGGACCTGTGACCTGCACTACCTCACCAATGTGTTTTTCGCTCATTTTCTAATCTCCTATATATTTTTGTTTCAATATAAACTATAAACCTTCGGCTCCTCCGACAATTTCGGTGATTTCCTGCGTAATACTTGCCTGACGGGCACGATTATAATACAGATTCAGTTTTTCGATCATTTCCTCTGCATTATTCGTTGCTGATTCCATGGCATTTCTGCGGGCTGCCAGCTCGCTGGCAAGAGCATCACAGACAGCTCCATAGATTAGTCCTGCCAGATACTCTGGAACAATTGCATCAAATACCTCTTCGCTGTTTGGTTCATAAAGAATCAGATTTGATTTTTTCTTTTCTTCCCCCTCTGGTTTTGTCAGATCAGACAGCGGCAGCATGGAATATATTTCCGGCTGCTGAGACAGCATAGAAACAAAGGTTGTATAACAAAGCTGAATATGTCCAAAAGTACCTTTTTTATACTCTTTGCATAGCAGCTTGGCAATTTCAAAACAATCTGCAACAGAAACACTTGCCACCTCAGCAAATTCTTCGGTCAGACATGGAATTCCTTTTCTGCGGAGATACTCCACAACTTTTTTTCCTATAGGAAGTGCTACAAAATCTTTTCCCTCGCTGTCTGCTTCCAGACACTTGATAAGATTGGAATTATAGCCTCCTGCCAGTCCCCTGTCTCCACCAATCAGTACATAACAGTACTTTTCAGATTCTGCCTTTCTGGCATATACAGAAGAAAAATCTGTATTTTCCTCTGCAATATCCACCAGAGTCTCATGCAGTGTTGTAAAATACGGGCGGCAGGTTTCTGCACGTTCCTTGGCTTTACGCAGTTTGGAGGATGCTACAAGTTGCATTGCCTTGGTAATCTGCATTG
>JBJEMC010000177.1:0-7201 GCA_051879475.1 Muricoprocola sp.
TATGTTGATTGAAAAGAGATTTTTTGATATTGCAAAACGTGAAGATGAAGAAATAAAAAGGGAGCTGGAAGCAGAAAAAGCAAAAATGACAGAAGAAGAAAAATTGGAAGAAAAAAACCGGCATGAAGCAGAGGTAAAGGAACTTATTCGCAAAGCGGAAGCACGTATGAAAAAACATAAGAAAATCCCTGATTCTAAGAAAATTGTTGAGTTTACACTTTTGCAAAAGGCTGCATTGGAGATTGCAGAACACATGGGTATGAATATAAAAACTGAACAAAAAAAGGATGATCTATGGGGCACTATCGAACTTGCCTTTGATAAAATGTGGTTTTTGGATTCTACTCCACCTGAATGGGTTGATGTATGGAATTCTTTATTGACAGAAGCGCACAGTGTATATATTGAAATTAAGGATAATATGATCGTTTATCAATATTCCTATGATTTATCCAAAGAAGTGATTGTTGAATAATGATAAGAGGATAAAACCGGAATGATAATAATCATATAGCAGATGCAGTTTTATTCGTATTTTCGCCAACACGATTTTATTGCTTCGTGGTATACTGTAACTATAATATTTTGGGTAAATATTTGAGAAAGAAGATATGTTCAGGATCGAATAAATAATAGAGAACAGATGAGAATTTCGCACAGTTCTGAATGATTATCTGATTCCGGATGAGTTTGAAAAAATAGCGGGTCTGAATTTAGAACGTATGTTGTGTAAATCAGTATACGCTTATGATTATGGAGGAAAAAATGAATAGTAATGATTTAATTACAAACGTTAGTAAAAATTCCAATGATACAGCGGCCTTGATATGGTCTGTAGCTGATGATCTTGTAGGGGCATATAAACCACATGAATATGGTTTGGTTATCCTACCTATGACAGTAATTAAACGCTTCCACGATTGTCTGTTGCCTACACATCAGGCAGTTTTGGATACATACAAAAAAGTTGAAAAACTGGCTGTAAAAGATGGTTTTTTAAAGAAAGCTTCAGGTTACCAGTTTTATAACACCAGTCCGTTTACATTTAAGACACTGCTTGCCGATCCTGAAAATATTGTCGATAACTTTAAGGCATATTTGAATGGATTCTCTGATAACGTACAGGATATTCTTGCACGTATGGATTTTGATTCTCAGATTAAGCATATGTCAGAAGCAGGTCTTTTATATCAGGTGATCTCTGATTTTTGTACTGATCGTGGCGATTTCTCTCCTGAGAAGATCAGTGCTGTAGACATGGGTTATGTGTTTGAGAATTTAGTCCGTAGATTTTCTGAGTCATATAATGAAGAAGCCGGAGCTCATTTCACAAGTCGTGATATTATCTATCTGATGAGTGATCTTCTTGTGGCTGGAGATGACTATGCTTTTACAGGTGATGGTATATCCAAAACAGTTTATGATATGACAATGGGGACATCACAGATGCTTACCTGTATGGAAGAACGATTGAAACAGATGGATGCGGATGCTGATGTTACTGTATTTGGTCAGGAATTTAATCCGTTTACATTTGGTATTGCAAAAGCGGATATGCTTATTCGTGGTGGTGACCCCAATAATATGCAGTTTGGTGATACTTTATCTGATGATAAATTCAGTGGGTATAAGTTCGATTATATTATCAGCAATCCACCTTTTGGAATTCCTTGGAAACGTGAAGAAAAAGAAGTTGAAGCGGAGTTTAAGAAAGGTACAGCAGGGAGATTCGCACCTGGATTACCGGCAAAAGGTGATGGACAGCTTCTGTTCATGTTGAATGGACTTGCTAAATTAAAAGATGATGGACAGATGGCAATAATCCAGAATGGTTCTTCGTTATTCAATGGTGATGCTGGTTCTGGTCCTTCTGAAATCCGTAGATATTTGATAGAAAATGACTGGCTTGATGCTATTGTGCAGTTGCCAAACAATGCTTTTTATAATACAGGTATTGCTACTTATATCTGGCTTGTTATGAAAAATAAACCTGTAACACATCAGGGGAAGGTTCAGTTGATCGATGCATCAAATTGTGCATCTAGCAGACGTAAGAATATTGGTTTAAAGAATGTTGATATTACAAAAGCTTGTCGTGATCTGATTGTTAAAGCGTATGGTGCTTATGTGGATGAAACTTACAAAGGGATTGAAGAAAATGGTAATGCAATCATTGTAAAGAGTAAGGTTATGGATTCTGTTGACCTTGGATATAACAAAATTGTAGTGGAAACACCTCAGTTCGATGAAAATGGAAACGTTATGATGAAGAAAAATAAGCTGATGGTAGATACATCTAAGCGTGACACGGAGAATGTACCATTGGCAGAAGATATTGATGCTTATTTTGAACGTGAGGTTATTCCATATAATCCACATGCTTGGGTTGATAAGTCCAAGACGAAAGTTGGATATGAAATTCCGTTCACCAGAACATTCTATGAATATAAGAAGATTGAACCGTCAGGTGTGATTGCTGCACGTATCGAAGAACATGAAAAGGGCTTGATGGCAAAATTGCATGAATTGTTCGGGGGTGAATAATTGTGAAAACAGTAATTAATCCTGAAAAAGAAATGAAAGATACAGGTATTGAATGGGTTGGTCTTATTCCGAAGAATTGGTATATCAGGCCTCTGTATGCATGTTTAGATGAAATAAATCAAAAAAACAGTCCGATTGTAACAATGAATATTCTTTCTTTGACAAATACCGATGGTGTTATTCCATATTCTGAAAGAGGGAATCAAGGTAATAAGTCAAAAGAGAATTTAGAAGATTATAAAGTTGTATATCCCAATACTATTGTTGCTAATAGTATGAATATTTTGATTGGCTCTGTTGGTTTATCCAAATATGAAGGGTGTGTTAGTCCTGTATATTATGTTTATTCAGCAAAATCGCAGATTGATATTCGTTATATGAATTATTTGTTTCAAACGGAACCATTTCAGAAAAGATTACGTCAGTTTGCAAATGGCATTTTGGAGATTCGTTTGCGTGTATCATCGCATGATATACTTCATCAGAAAGTAGCTGTACCAGATTATGATGAACAGCAAGTTATTGCTGATTATTTGGATGAAACCTGTTCCCAAATTAATGAAATTATTGAAGAAGTAAAGGCAAGTATAGATGAATATAAGGAATTGAAACAGGCTGTGATTTTTGAAGCAGTGACTAAGGGGCTTGATAAAAATGTAGAAATGAAAGAAAGTACTATTGAAAATTTAGAATCCATTCCTTCAAATTGGGAAATTCGTCGAATTGCAACTCTTTATGAGGAAAGTAAAGAGACTGGACGTGAAGATTTGCCAATTCTTATGGTTTCTATTAATACTGGAATTTCTGAAGGTGAAGTCGGTGATGATGATCGCATAAGGAAAGTTGTAAGAAGTGAGGATAAATCAGTATATAAAGTTGTTCATCGCAATGATCTTGCTTATAATATGATGAGAGCATGGCAAGGCGGATTTGGAGCTGCACAGGTTGAAGGTTTAGTTAGTCCAGCGTATGTTGTTGCAAGACCAAAGTGTGAACTGGATTCTAGATATGTTGAAGCTTTACTTAGGACACCAATATTTACAGAGAAAATTCGTGGTCTATCTTATGGTGTTGCAGATTTTCGCCTTCGATTATATTGGACTTATTTTAAAAATTTGAGAATATGTTTTCCTCCACTTGAAGAACAGAGACAAATTGCAGATTTCATAACTGCAGAAAGTAAAAAGCTTGATGCATTGATTCATGAAAAACTTGAGTTGGTTGTAGAACTGGAAGCATACAAAAAGTCACTGATTTATGAAGTTGTGACAGGAAAAAGAAGGGTGGTATAACCTATGGCTGAAAATGAAAAACAGTTTGAATCGAATATTGAAGCCTTTCTTGTCTCATCCGCTGGTGGGTATGAAAAGGCAACAGATGCCGGATATGCTTCTTCTCTTGGTATGGCGTTGGATATTAATACATTGGTTGGGTTTGTGAAAGCAACTCAGCCAATTATGTGGCAGCGTTTTGAGAAACAATGTAATTCTGACCCATACAAGAAGTTTTATAAATGTTTTGAAGATGCTGTGCAGATGGATGGATTGCTGTCTGTGTTGCGTCATGGCTTCAAGCATCGTGGAATGGATTTTAGGGTTTGCTATTTTAAACCGGAATCCACACTGAATGATGTTGCTGTGAAAAGATATTCCCAAAATGTATGCCAGTGTATCAGGCAGTGGCATTATTCGGAACAGAATAATAATTCTGTAGATATGATGCTTGCAATCAATGGAATTCCTGTGGTTGCAATTGAATTAAAGAATCAGCTTACAGGGCAGAATGTAGATAATGCAAAATTGCAGTGGCAGTATAATCGTGATCAAAGAGAACCTGCTTTTTGGCTGAATCATCGTATCCTTGCATATTTTGCAGTAGACCTTTATGAAGCATGGATGACAACGGAATTGAAAGGTGCTGATACCTATTTCTTGCCGTTCAATCAGGGCTCTAATGGTGCCGGTAATGATGGTGGTGCGGGTAACCCACAGGCAAAAGATGATGATTATGTAACATCTTATATTTGGGAGAATGTATTACAGAAAGACAGTTTGTTGGATATCATTCAGAAATTCATTAGTTTTGAAGTTAAAACCGAAAAGAAAGATGGAAAAAATGTTACAAAGAAACGTTTAATTTTTCCGAGATTTCATCAGTTGGATGTGGTTCGCAAACTAGTTGCTGATGTACGAGAAAACGGGTCGGGACATAATTATCTGATTCAGCATTCCGCTGGTTCTGGGAAATCCAACTCTATTGCTTGGACTGCATACCGGCTGGCATCTCTTCATAATGATGCAAATGAGCCAATTTTCACATCTGTAGTAATCGTGACAGACAGAAGAAATCTGGATGCACAACTACAGGAGACAATTACGGGATTTGATCATACTCTTGGTAGTGTATGTGCTATTGATGAAAAGAAATCTTCTAAAGATTTACGGGATGCATTGAATGCTGGAAAGCGTGTTATCGTTACGACATTACAGAAATTTCCGGTGATTTATGAAGAAGTTGATGATACAACGGATAAGCGTTTTGCAATTATTGTTGATGAAGCACATTCATCTCAGACCGGTACATCTGCATTGAAACTTAAGACAGCACTTGCTGATGTATCCGATGCCCTGAAAGAATATGCTGAACTGGAAGGAAAAGCTGAAGAAGAACTTTTGGATGATAATGAACGTTTGGTAAAAGAAATGATTTCTCATGGAAAACATAAGAATCTATCTTTCTTTGCATTTACAGCTACACCGAAGGGGCAAACTTTAGAGATGTTTGGTACAGAATGGAACGATGGTTCATTTCATCCATATCATGTGTATTCCATGCGCCAAGCGATAGAAGAAGGTTTTATACTGGACGTTCTTCAGAACTATACCACCTATAAGACTTGTTATCAGATTGCAAAGAACACAAAAGATAATCCCGATGTTCCGCAGTCAAAAGCATTAAAGGTAATTAAACAATATGAAGAGTTACATCCATATAACATTCAGCAGAAGGCAGCAATTATTGTTGAGACTTTCCGTAACGTGACGAAGCAGAAGATTAAGGGTAAAGGAAAGATGATGGTTGTAACATCATCGAGATTAGCTGCTGTTCGCTATTATCATGAAATAAAGAGATATCTAGAAGCAAACGGATATAACGATGTG
Source organism: Muricoprocola sp. (assembly GCA_051879475.1). Lineage (GTDB taxonomy): Bacteria > Bacillota > Clostridia > Lachnospirales > Lachnospiraceae > Marvinbryantia. The sequence continues at coordinate 5,706 of JBJEMC010000177.1, forward strand.
GAAATCTTGGCTGCATTTTCTGGATCAATCAAAGATCCAGATGATCAAACCGAAAAAGAATGGACAGAAAGTAGCTTAAATGGAGTGAGCGAAGCTCAGACAAAACAGGTGTTCCATGATGACGGGAATATCCTAATAGTTGCGGAGAAATACCAGACTGGCTTTGATGAGCCATTGCTCCATACGATGATTGTAGATAAAAAATTGCGAAATGTAAAAGCTGTTCAGACACTGAGCAGACTTAATCGTACTCATCCAGATAAACAGGACACCTTTATCATTGATTTTGTAAATACTAAAGATGATATCTTAAAGGCATTCCAGCCATTTTATCAGGAAACTTCTCTGTCTCAGGAAATCAATACGGATTTGATTTATAAGACTCAAAAGATGCTACGAGGATTCAAAGTATATGATGATACAGATATTGAAAAGGTAAATAAGATTTATTTCGATGAGGATAAACGTAAGGCAAATAAAACGCAGGCTGCTATTACTAATGCCTTGTTGCCTATTCAGCAGAAATACAATTCTTTAAATCAAGAACAAAGATATCAGTTTCGTAAAACATGTAGATCGTTTGTAAAGTGGTATGGATATATTACTCAGATCACACGTATGTTTGATAAACCGTTACATAATGAATATATTTTCTGTTCTTACTTGGCAAAGATAGTTCCTGCGGATCCGACGATACCATTTGTTCTTGGTGATAGAGTAAGGCTTGAATATTATAATCTTGAGAAAACATATGAAGGCTCTATTGAGCTTATGAAAGAAGAAAAAGGTGTTTATGATCCGGCAAAATTGAAGAAACCAGTAAAAATGGTGGAAACTCTTAGCCCTTTGGAACAGGTAATAGAGAAAATCAATGAGCAATATATGGGAGCATTTACCGAAGGTGACAGGGTTGTGATTACAGCCTTACATCAGAAATTGAAGAATAATAAAAAACTGATGAAATCGGCTCAGACTGATGGTAGACAGATTTTTGAGAATAATATCTTCCCACAGTTATTCGATGATGCTGCTCAGGAAGCATACATTGAAAGCACAGAGACATATACAAAGCTGTTTGAGGATGCTGGAAAATATCGTGCAATCATGAGTGCACTTGCGCATGCGCTGTTCGATGAATTACAGCAGGGAAAGTTGCAGGAATAGTTTGGAAATTGCTCATAAGACGGTCTGGAAATATCTGAAGAATGTAGTGACAGGCAAGAATTTAATTTTAGTATCGAATAACATTCTTAAAATCAGATAAAATAAAAATTCCTTAAAAAATCAAAACGAAGGATGTCAACAAATAAACGTTGATGTCCTTTTTTGATTTTGGAGGAATGAAAAAAATATGAAAAATAGTATAAGTACAAAAAGTGGTATGAACAAAAAATATAAAAATTTGAATCATGAGACAAGTGTGATTTTTTCATTTTTTGTATTTTTTAATTTTGGGTAGGGAACCAAAATTGGCAATTTTGCGGAAGTGTATACAC
>JBJEMC010000178.1:0-7144 GCA_051879475.1 Muricoprocola sp.
TGGATATCTGGGCAGGCAAGCATTATGGTCCCTGTGATTCTTTTGTATCGGAGCATTTTACACAGCCACCGAAACAGTACACAGAAGATACCCTGCTTTCTGCGATGGAACGTGCAGGGAATGAAGAGCTGACCGAAGATACAGAAAAGAAAGGACTTGGTACTCCTGCAACAAGGGCAGCAATCATTGAAAAACTGATTCAGTCTGGCTTTGTGAAAAGGGAAAAGAAAAATCTGGTGCCGACAGATGATGGAAATGTGCTGATTACGGTTCTACCGGATGAGATTAAATCTCCGAAGATGACCGCAGAGTGGGAAATGGCATTGAATCATATTGCCCAGAATACAGAGACAGCAGATGAATTCCTAAATGGGATTACAGAGCTGATGCAGGAACTGGTTGCCAGGTATCAGGGGATTTCAGAAGAGAAGAAAAATCAGTTTCAGGGAAAGGCAAAAGGAGAAGTCATTGGCAAATGTCCCCGCTGTGGAGCAGATGTCAGGGAAGGAAAAGTAAATTTTTACTGTTCTGACCGGAAATGTGCTTTTACCTTATGGAAAAATGATAAATTTCTTGCAAGCCAGGGAAAAAAGATGGATAAGGTGGCAGCAAAGAAGTTCCTGTCTAAAGGAAAAATCCATTATAAGGATCTGGTATCAAGAAAAACAGGGAGACAGTATGAAGCAACTGTGGAGATGGTCGATCCCGGAGAGGGAAATGTACAGTTCAATCTTATTTTTCCACAACGATAAGTAGTGTATTGCAGGCAGTCTAAGGACTGTCTGTTTTAATACAAATATATGAAAGAGAGGACCTTAGCATGAAGAAAAAAGGTAATTTTAGAAAAGTAGTATCTGGCTTGCTGGCAGGCATGACAATGCTTAGTACAGTGCTGTCTCCGATGACGGCATATGCAGCGGAGATCCAGCCAGAGGAAAAACCTCCACTTTATGAGGAAGTGAAAGACCTTCTGGATGAAGATGAGGTGGTGACTGCCAAAGATTATGAAATTGAAACAGGCAGTGTATTTGATGTGAAATCAGATTACACGGGACTGGAAATCAAGGATGATAACAAGGTCAAAGTCACATTTGAGGAAGCAAAGAATGACAAGGATGAGGATTTTACGACAGATCATGCGGACACTTACAAAGCGGTCTATTATGTGGAACCGGTAAATCAAGAGCATCCGAAGTACCAGATCAGCCGAAAACTGATTGTGCGTGAGAAAGCAACAGAAGCTCAGACTGAAACTGCAGGGAGTGAAGCAGTGACCGAATCAGAAACCGCTGGCAGTGAACAGCAGACAGAGGAAGCGGAGGATTCAGAAGCAGACTCGGAGATTACCGATATTGACGCTGATGAATTTGATGATTTAGTAGAGCAGGCACAGAATCAGGATACCTATGATGAAGAATCAGGGTTAGAGCTTCATGATGTTTTGGAACAGGCAGGAGACGAAGGTGTGGATCTTGATGCTATGGAAGAGGGAGAGATTGCAACATTTGAAGCAGTTTCAGCTTATTCAGCAAGAAGTACACAGCAGGTAACAATTGAAAAAGGACCACTGTATAGATATGCAGATTATAATCTTGGAACCTATCTGACAGAGCCGTACTATATCAGCTACGGAAACGTCAGAGCAATTGCGTATTGTGTACAGCCAGCTAAGCCAGGACCTGGATCTGGAAATTATACAATTACAAAGATTGGAGACAATCAGGCGTTAGCAAAAGTGTGTTATTACGGCACAGATGCCGCAGGGAGCGAAAGCTTTTTTGCGAATAAACACACGGATTTTTCAGAAGGAAAAAGATTCATCATCATTCACATGGCTGCATCATATGCCAACGGAAGCAGTGATGCATTTTACGGAACCAATGCTACAGGAGAGGCTTTGGCAAAAGAACTCTATAATTATTGTGTGAATAAGCCGGAAATACCAGATGTAGCGATGTCATTTTCAAAGCCGGATGTAAAAGCTTATGTAGATAGAAATGTTCAGAGAACGGAGAACATTAAGTTCAACGCATCTTCCCAGCAGAAAATCACAATGGACTTACCAAAAGGAGTAAAGCTCCATAATGTATCTACTGGAACCGTAAGTGCGGCAGGTGCAAGCGTAACAATTGGAGGAGGAACCACGTTTTATCTCTCAGCTCCTCTGACACAGACAAGAGATGTAAGTGATACTTTTTCTGCAAAAATGAAGGGAAGTATTACAAAAGATTATTCAGCATATAAATTGACTACGAATGCAAGTGTTCAGGATCTGGCATTTGTATTTGGAGAAGGTGTTGCTGATGAAAAATATGTAAGCTTAAAGGTGTCATGGATTGAACAGGCTACGATCGAAATCGTAAAGAAAGACGATACAGCGAATGTCAATCTTGCAGGTGCAGTATTTGGCGTTTACAGCGATGAGGCTTGTACAAAGCTGATCACTCAGATGCCTGCAACAGATAAGAATGGAAAATCCTCTGTTACGATTATCAAGACACAGGATACCGTTTATCTGAAAGAAATCACAGCACCACAGGGATATGTAGTAAATGCAACGGCAACAAATGTAAAACTGGTAGCAAGTAAGACCTCAGCTGTAACCGTGGAAAATAAGGAGCAGCTTGCAGAGCTTACTGTTTATAAAGAAGGTCAGGTGCTTACCGGAGCAGAAGTCAGTGAGAGTGGAACCGTATTCCATTATGAGAACCGCAGACAAAAAAATGCTGTTTACAACGTGTATGCCGGAGCAGATATTGTGACTGCGTATGGTACAAAAGTGTACAGCAAAGGTGATCTGGTGAAAGAAAATCTGACAACAGGTGAGAATGGCTCTGTTACCCTGAAGAATCTCCATCTAGGAACTTATGTGGTAAAAGAAGCAAAAGCACCGGACAACTTCTATAATGGCGGCGAAGAAAAGACAGTGACGCTGACTTATGCCGGACAGAATAAAGAAGTTGTATTTGCGGATGTCACCTTCAACAATGAGCGTCAGAAAGCAGAAGTCACTGTAGTAAAACAGGATAAAGATACAAAGAAACCGCTGGAAGGTGGTATTTTCGCCCTGTATGCGGCAGACGATATCAAAAATGCAGATGGTGTAGTTGTTGTAAAGAAAGGCACCCTGATTGAGAAAGCCACTACCGGTGAGGATGGAAAGGCAAAATTCACAGCAGATCTGCCTATCAATCATTCCTATTCCGTAAAAGAAGACCAGGCACCAGAAGGCTATGTAAGAAATACAGAAGACGTGTATACGTTCAAGTTCTCTTACACCAATGATAAAGAAGCAACCGTATCTTTCGCCCATACCTTCAGCAATGACCGTGTGACAGCAAAAATCAATTTATTCAAAGTTGATAAAGAAACAGGAAAAGCCGTTCCGCAGGGCGATGCAACACTGAAAGGTGCAGTCTACGGATTATATGCCCGTGAAGATATCGTGCATCCGGATGGAGCAACCGGTGTGATTTATAAAGCAGGGGAACAGGTGGCTTCTCTTACAACGGATGAAAAAGGACAGGCTTCTGTAGATGGCTTATATCTTGGCAAATATTACGTCAAGGAGATCACACCACCGACCGGATACCTGGCAGATACAGAAGAACATGATCTTGAATGTAGTTATGAAGGTGATATGACTGCAGAAGTAAAAAGAGAATGCATTTCCAGTGAACAGGTGATCAAGCAGCCGTTCCAGATTATCAAAGCAGCCAACAATGGAAAGACCGATGCAGATCTGTTATCCGGAGCCGGATTTACAGTTTATCTGAAATCTTCCCTTACAAAGAAAGCAGATGGAAGCTATGATTTTGATTCTGCTAAACCAGTAGTGAGTGGAGAAAACGGAGCTACTGAGATTTTTACAGATGAAAAAGGTTATGCCTGCAGTATTCCATTACCATTTGGAAGCTATATTGTCCGTGAAACAACAACACCACACAATTACAAGCCAGTCGATGATTTTGAAGTGAATATCACAGAGAACCATCCGAATGAGCCACAGATCTGGCGTGTGCTTCTGGACAAAGAGTTCAAGGCAAAATTGAAAATTGTGAAAAAAGACGATGAAACAAAGAAATCCGTCCTGATTGCAGGAACAGAATTTAAGGTATATGACCTGGATAACAAAAAATACGTGGAGCAGGTAACTACTTATCCTGTGACAACCACACACAAGTCCTATTTTACAGACAGTCAGGGTTATCTGATCATGCCAAAGAACCTGAAAATCGGACATTACCGGATTGAGGAAGTCAACGCACCGGAAGGGTACACAATCAACAAGAATTATATGGAGATTGCTGTTGATGCAAACACTGCTTATCAGATGGATTCAGAAAGCGGCGATGCCATTATCACAGTTGATTACGAGAATCATCCGGTAAAAGGAAAGCTGACGATCTATAAAAAAGGTGAGATGCTGAGTGGATTCAAAAAGGATTTTGTTTATGAAGAAAAATATCTGAAAGGTGCAGAGTTTAACGTCTATGCAGCGGAAAATATCTACACACCGGATTATCAGAAAGATGAAAATGGAAACAGACAGCTGATTTATGCAAAAGATGCTCTGGTAACAACGGTAACGACCGGGGAAGACGGAAAAGCAGTTGCAGATAACCTGCCGCTTGGTTCTTACTATGTGGTAGAAAAAACAGCACCGGAAGGATTTGTTCTGAACCATGACAGATCGGATGTAGCATTTGTCTATGCAGATCAGGATACACCTGTGATCGAACAGGAAGTGACTGTTGGTGATGACAGACAGAAAGTTGCAATCCAGGTAGAAAAACAGGATGCAGAAAACGGAGCAACGGTAGAAGGTGCAGTCTTTGGCATTTATAACAAAGATGATATCAAAGCAGAAGGCAAAGTCATTGTCAACGCTGATACCCTGTTACAGGAAATGACTTCTGATAAAGATGGAATTGCTTCCTGTACGCTGGATCTGCCACTCGGACAGTATTATGTAAAAGAGTTAAAGGCACCGGCAGGATTCGTTTCTTCCGATGAAGTTCTGAATCTGGATGCTTCTTATCAGGGACAGGACGTGAAGACAGTAAAACTGAAAACAGTGAAGAAGAATCAGCCGACAACGGTTGAAATTACAAAATCAGATGTGACAACAGGTGTGGAACTGGATGGAGCAAAACTCACCGTTCTTGATAGAGAGGGGAATGTCGTAGATCAGTGGACTTCTGTAAAAGACCAGCCACATGTGATTAAACGACTGACCGTTGGGGAGGAATATACCCTTCGTGAAGAAATCGCACCGTATGGATATCTGAAAGCAACGGATGTGAAGTTCACACTGGAAGATACCGCAGAGATTCAGAAGGTAGAGATGAAAGATGAAGTGCCGACAGGACTTTTAATCATCAACAAAAATGGAGAATTTTTGGATAAAGTGACACTTCTGGACAATGTAAAAGGCACTGTGGAGCATCTCTTCGAATATGTAACCGGAAGCCTTACAGATGTGACTTTCGATGTATTTGCTGCGGAAGATATCAAAGCGGCAGATGGTGTCAGCAAAGATTATTACAAAGCAGATGAAAAAGTAGGAACTATTACTACAGATTCCAATGGTATTGCACAGATGGATAATCTCCCGGCAGGCAAATACTATGTGAAAGAAGTTAAAACTGCCCATGGCTATGTATTGGATGGAGAACCGAGATATGTTGATCTTTCCTACCGTGATCAGGACACACCGGTAATCACTTATGATGAAAAATGGCAGAATACCCGTCAGAAAGTAAAGGTTACTGTTCTGAAGAAAGAAAAAGATACAGACCGTGTTCTTGCAGGCGGCGTCTTCGGCCTTTATACCAGTGAAGATATCAAAAATGTAAACGGAGATGTGTTGCTTGAGAAAGATTCCCTCATCGAGCAGAAAGCAACCGATGAGAAAGGACAGATCACTTTTGCGGCAGATCTTCCAGTAGATGGAAAATATTATGTAAAAGAGAACAGTGCACCGGACGGATTTGTGACAACGGAAGAAGTGCAGGAGTTTACCTTTGAATATGCCGGAGAAGATCAGGCAGAAGTAAGCTATGATTTTACGTTTGAAAATCAGCCGACCACAGTGGAACTGACAAAAACAGACCTGACCACAGGCAAAGAACTTCCAGGTGCACACCTGAAAGTGACGGATGCAGATGGAAATGTTGTGGATGAATGGACTTCTACAGAAGGATCTCATGTGATCAAAGAACTTGTTGTAGGTAATGAGTATACCATGACGGAAACAAAACCGGCAGACGGATATGTTACTGCAGAGAGCATTACCTTTACGGTTGAGAATACAGCTGAGATTCAGAAGCATGAGATGAAAGATGATGTGACCAAGGTTCAGATCAGCAAGACAGATATCACAGGAGATACAGAGATTCCTGGTGCAAAACTAACGATTCTTGATAAGGACGATCAGGTAGTAGAGAGCTGGACTTCCACAGAGGAGGCACACTATATTGAAAAACTGCCAATTGGTAGATACACCTTACGAGAGGAACAGGCACCAAAAGGATATCTTCTGACATCGGATGTGACATTTGAGGTGAAGGATACTGGAGAAATCCAGAAAGTGGTTATGAAAGATGATACTGCCAAGGGAAAAGTCATTCTCAATAAGACAGATAAATCATCTGGGGAACCGCTGAAAGGAGTAGAATTTGAATTCCGTGACAGCAAAGGAAAGGTCCTGGAAACCTTAAAAACAGATGCTGCCGGTCATGCCGAGAGTAAGCTGTATGAGATTGCCGCATTCAAGAACGGCAAATATGATACAGCAATCAAGTATTATCTGGTGGAGACAAAAACACTGGATGGATACACACTGGATCAGACCAAGCATGAAGTGACATTTGCCTACGCAGACGACAGTACGCCGGTTGTAGAAGTTACTTTCAATCTGACAAATGAGAAACCGGAAGTTCCGGAAACACCAAGCACACCAGATGTGCCGCAGTCCCATGAAGAGACGAAGGTATCAGATGCACCGAAGACAGGAGATAACACAAATATCTGGCTGCCGATTCTGCTTCTGCTTATCTCTACCGGAGGCATGGCAGGACTTTATATCAGCAGAAAGAAAATCAGAAAACAGTAATCCTCAGTAAAGGGGGCCCTGAATCAG
>JBJEMC010000179.1:0-7049 GCA_051879475.1 Muricoprocola sp.
AGAAAAGAAACCATAGAAAGACTCTTTGGAACAGCAAAGGAGAATCATGGTTTTCGATATACACAGATGTATGGAAAAGCCCGGATGGAAATGAAGGTCGGGCTTACGTTTGCGTGTATGAATTTGAAAAAGTTAGCAAAGATAAAGGCAAAATGGGGATTGCTGGAGGAGGGAAAACCGTACAAAAATTTAATTTTGAGTGCAATTCGCTTGATAAAAGAAAAATGGCTCTGGGATTTATATCCCAGAGCCGCTTTGTCTACAGTCTGACATGGCCTGCCGTTGTCAGGCCATGTTATTATTCGGTTTCAGTTTCAGTTTCTTCTTCGTATGCTGTCGCACTGAAAGAGCACACAATGTTCTGCGCAATCGGAGCAAAATCACTGTCATCCTCAGGAGCTCCGAGAGTTACGTTGTAAATACCACCCTGATCACCCAGAGTCACGATTCCGATAGTCTGGACACCTTCAATGGCTGCAGAATAGGTAACGACCGGAATTTCATTGATGTACATGTAGCCTACTTCTTCAAATCCCTGATCGGTGTAATATGATGCCAGTTCATCCAGAGTGGAAAGCTCGCTCGGCGAATAAGAGATTGCTACGGACTGAGTCTGATCTTCATTTGCTGCCTGGAAATATACGCAGTCTTCAGGAGCTTCCTCGTTCAGATCTGCATTGACCAGAACATCCCAGTTACTGGGGAGATAGAGATCAAATACATCAAAAGCGGAAATCCATGTTCCCTCATAAACCGTTTCGTCAATCATGGTGTAATCTAAGGATTCTATCTCTTCGCTGCCTTCTTCCATAACCTCTGTTTCTTCAGCAGCCTCTTCTGCCAGTGCCATAACAGGGCATCCGACAAGCATCACGCCGGTCATCATCAGTGCTAAAATTCTTTTTTTCATTGTATTAATCTCCTTTTCTTGTATGTAGTATAATTATTTTACGTTCCTCATTATACCAACTTATAGAATAAATGGAACTGACCGAAAGTACAGTCTTGGAATAAAAACATGATAAACTGGACTTTTGTACAGTTACTATTTGAAAAAAATCAGTTTATAATAGAATCAGCTATATGGGACAGTATGTTTGGTCAACGGAGGGAAAAATGTGTGTCAAAAAAGCGGATAGAATTTATGTAATGCCTGAGGCCGCAAAGAAAAAAATGCAGCAGGCGAAAAAGAAAAGGCAGACGGTTTATATCTATGGTGCGACATGTTATGGAAAAACAGAATTTGTAAAGCAATTTTTGAAATTTCGTAATTATGTGTATTTTTCGTGTCAGGACTATGCCAAGATTTTGGATGAAGGGGTTTCCTGGGAAAAAAACTGTGAAATTCTTGTCATTGATGATATTCAGGCGGCCTATGGAGACAGGGTAAGACAGAAAATCTGTGAATTGATTTTGGCAGAGAATGTATGGTTGATTTTGATTGGAAGGAGTCCGGTACCATTCTGGATACTGGAATCGTATTTCAAAACGAATATGATGATTATTTCTGAGGATGATATGCGATTGAGAAAATCGGAAATCCGTGAGATGGGACTCAGGCATGGCCTGGAGCTGACAGAAGAAGAATTGGCTTACTCAGAAAAGTATTCGGAAGGGAATGGGTTTGCAGTTCTCCAGACGATGCAGCAGGTACTTGAGGGATATAAAATAGGGCCTGAGTTAACCAGCAGAAATACCGAATTAATGTCAGCTTATATTGAGAAAAATCTTCTTCCCGTCTGGGATAAAGAGGTACTGGATTTTCTGGTTAAAGTAAGCGTAGTTGAGGAGTTTGATCTGGAGCTGGCTGAATTTATCACCGGAAATCCAAGAGTTTGCTCACTTATTGAAAAGAGCAGAGAAACCGGAAATTTTCTATTTCAACATCAGGGTATTTATTACATCAGGCCGACACTGCTGATTTCCCTACGCAGTTATGCAGCAAAAGAATATGGGCGGGAGTGGATCAAAGAACTTCAATATAATGCAGGACTCTATTATGAAATTCACGACAGGCTTTTAGAAGCTCTGAGAATGTACGAGCGAAGCGGAAACGAAAAAAAGATCCGTGATATACTGCTGCGCAATGCAAGACAGAACCCGGCGGCAGGATTTTATTTTGAACTCCGGAACTATTATCTGCGGCTTACTGAAGAAGAGGTGGAAGGTGAACCAGAACTTATGGGGGCCATCAGTATGCTTTATTCCCTCCTGATGCAGCCGGAGGAAAGTGAATACTGGTATCATAAGCTTGAAAATTATTCAAAAATGGAAAAAGGGATAGCACGACGAAATGCGGAGGCAAGACTGGCTTATTTGACAGTAGCGCTTCCACACAGAGGCATCAAAGGTTTGACAGAGATTCTGGTAAGCATGGCAAAGTTTATTCTATCCTGCGACCTGGCCATACCTGAGTTTTCACTTACCAGCAATCTGCCCAGCGTTATGAATGGAGGGAAGGATTTTTCCGAGTGGAGCAAGCGTGACAGAGAGCTGGCGGCGACAATCGGCAAACCAGTCACCTTTGTACTTGGAAAATATGGAAAAGGACTGGTAAATGAAGCGCTCGGTGAGAGCTTTTTTGAGAAGGGCGAAAACAATTTCGAAACCCTTAGACTGTTGTCCAAGGCACAGATAGAGGCTGAAAATGGTGGAAAAAAAGAGCTGACGTTTGCAATCATAGGGCTGCAAAGCCGACTGCATCTCGTTGAAGGCGATCTTGCCCTCGCACAGGAGCAACTGGACTCTTATGAAAGAAAACTGGATAAAGAAGATGCCGGACAGTTGTTTTTGAATTTGCAGGCCTTTCGATGCAGACTGCATTTTTATGAAAATAATCAGGCTGCAATTCAGGAATGGATAAAAGAGGCACCAGATGAAAACGAAACTTTTTTTATTATGGAGCGATACCGGTATCTGACTAAGGTGCGTTATTATATCTTGCGGGCAGAATATATAAAAGGCCTCTCATTGCTGGAACGACTGCAGTATTACGCAGAGCAGTACGACAGGCCGTACCTGTCCATGGAAGTGGACATTCTGGAAAGTATCATATTGGACCGGATGGGAGAGGAATGGCAGGAATTGTTTCTGAAACTGTTAAATAAAGCAGGTGAGTACGGTTTTGTTAGAATCATCTCTCAGGAGGGGGCTGCCGTATTTCCTCTTCTGAAAAAAATACGGGTAAATTACAGTCCGGAAACCAGGAAAGAGAAGGAATGGTGGAAGAAGGTTTATACGGAGACGGAAAAGATTGCAAACTATTATCCGGGTTATCTGAATGCAGAAAATGCCGCAATAAAAGACTTCAGCGAACATGCGATCCGTATTCTGCAGCTACAGGCCGAGGGAATGACTATCCGGCAGATCGCCCAGACTATAGGGCTGGCGGAAACAACGATAAAATACCATGCGGCGGAGAATTACCGGAAACTGAATGTAAAAGGAAAAACGGATGCCGTGCAGAAAGCCAAAAGTCTGAAAATAATATGAGATAGTATTTGAGAGGTAGATTATGAAAAACAGAAAAACAAATTTGGTACTGTGCATATGTATGGTGAGCATGATAATAATTACCCTTTTTTCATTTGAAATAGTGGATGCTTCAGAGGAAAGCTGGGCAATCTACTGGTATCTGTGCGGCAGTGATCTGGAAAGTGATTATGGTGCTGCGACGGCAGATCTGATGGAACTGCTGGAAGTTGACCTGCCGGAAAATGTGACTGTAGTGATTGAAACAGGCGGTGCATATAGCTGGCAGAATGAGATAGTGGAAGCCGGATATCTGGAACGCTATGTATATACACAAGAAGGATTCTGGTGTGCGGCGCAGGAAGAATCAGCAAGTATGGGAGATGCCGAGACTCTGTCAGATTTTCTGAAGTTCTGCCATGATAACTATCCTGCCGACCATGAGGCGGTGATTTTTTGGGATCATGGAGGAGGAAGCGTACAGGGTGCAGTTTTTGATGAAATGTATGATTATGATTCCCTGACACTGGATGAGTTTCATGAAGCCTTTGCTCAGGTATATGATCTTTCAGAACAAAATCCCCCTTTGGAACTGGTTGGTTTTGATGCCTGCCTGATGGCTACGATTGACACGGCGGGAAGATTTACGGATGTTGCACGTTATCTGGTGGCAAGTGAAGAAATGGAGCCTGGCTGTGGATGGAATTATTCCGGATGGATGGGAGCACTGGCATCTGACACAGCAATGGATGGTTCCCGGCTTGGGACTGTGATCTGTGATTCCTATCTGGAGGGCTGCATAGAAGAAGGTGTAGGGGATGAGGTCACACTTTCGCTGATTAATTTGTCACTTGTTCCGAATCTGATCGAGATGTATGAAAGGATTGGACAGGAGGCTATCGAACACCAATATGAAGATGCAGCTTTTTATATGGAGTTCAGCAGAGCTGCCATGCAGGCTGAGAACTATGGAGGCAATACGGATTCATCAGGATATGCGAATTTAGTGGATCTGGGAGATCTGATCCGGCAGAATTCACACAATCTGCCCCAATATTCAGAAGAATTGCTGAACGCACTTGAGAGCTGTGTCCTTTATAAAATAAATGGTCCATATAAGAGGGAATCCTCAGGACTCTCGTGTTATTTTTCTTATAACAGTGATGAAGAGGAACTGGAGCAGTATGCAATGCAGTGTGTCAGCTCCTCATTTATCGAGTTTTACGAATATTGCCTGACAGGAGAGGTTACGGAGAGTTTTCAGGAATATCTGGAATCCGGGAACTATACAATAGCCGATTTAGAGGAAGTTCCTGTATTTGAATTTGCTGATATGGATGAAATTCCTGTATATATCGATGAGAATGGATATGCTGCCATTGAACTGGACGAGAATACGGTCAATGCGCTGATTGGAGTTTACTTCCAGCTGGCATATATGGATGAAGAAGATGATATTGCAATCTGGCTGGGCAGTGATAATGATCTGGATGTGGATTGGGAAAATGGAATATTCCGCGACAATTTTCGGGATGTATGGGGAGCCATAGACGGTCACCTGTGTTATATGGAAATTGTTTATGAAGGGGAGGATTACAACCTGTATCTGGTTCCGGTGCTGCTAAATGGCACAGAATATCAGCTTCATGTTGTTTATGATTATCTTGAAAATAAATATGAGATATTAGGTGCCAGAAGGGGACTGGATGACAATGGTATGTCAGACCGTAATCTGGTGAAACTGAGACCGGGAGATCAACTGACTACTTTGCTCTATGTGTCTGACATATCCGGCGATGATGAATTTGAATTATTTGAAGCTGAGGAGTTTGAAGTGACGGAAGATACCGGATTTGCGGAGGAAGATCTGGGAGACGGAAACTTTGCAATGATGTTTCAACTGACGGATTGCCGGGGAAATGACCTCTGGTCAGATGTGGCAGTTTTCAATGTTGAAGACGGATACATATATGTGGAAGAGTAGATGAAATTTCAGGTGACAGATTGGTTCTGTTTGTGTGTCATAGAGAGAGAATCATAAGAAATGACTACGAAAGAGGGAGATTTTGTGAATACGCATACACAGGCAGCGTCTCAGATGACGGAGGAACCAATATGGAAGAGAATCTTATTCTTTGCGCTGCCGCTGATGGTGGGAAATCTGTTTCAGCAGCTTTACAATACGGTAGACAATATTGTGGTTGGGAATCTTGGAGGAAAGGAAGCTCTGGCTGTCGTCGGTACAGTGGATCCAGTGATCAATACATTTATCGGATTTCTCCTGGGCATGTCTGCAGAAGCAGGTGTGGTCATTTTCCAGTATTATGGAGCAAAGGATGAGAAAAAAGTTAGTCGCATTCTTTCGGGTGTCAGGCACTTTGTAACTCATCAGAAAAAAGATTATTCTTTCATATACAGATACGGGGGAGATTTTTTCTGAACTCGTCGATGATTGTGAAGCGTGAATGCAATCAAAATGGAATTTAGTCGAGTAAATTATTTATGACAGATGGACGCTTTTTGAAGCGTTTAGGAAAAAACTCGAAACCATTTTTCCCAGATGAAATGAGCAATCGATTCTATGGAGAACATATTTCGGATTTCTCTTCAAAGATTGTGGCAGACAGCACCTTGGAAGATGTAAATCTTCTGGAAGTATATTCGTTGAAGGAGAAACTCAGGGTTCGTGATCCAAAGTCAACACTTCCGGATTCTGAAGATTTTGCATTTTTGAGAGATTTAGGACTGATAAAAACAGATGGAGAAATTGAAAAGCTGACAGTTGCTGGACTGTTATTCGTAGGAAAACAGTCATCCATAAGCAGATTGCTGCCATCAGCTCCTCGTAACAAGCTAATTGCCGAGACGTTACAGCATTTAAAATATGTGCAGCGCACCGGACAGGGCGTGGATATTATTTATCGGGAAATGGTATCTATGGGAAAACCATATCCGGAATATCATGTGTTTAGCGATGCTGTTTCTTTGACATTGCGTAGTTCGGTTGAAGATATGTCTTTTGTAAAGTTTGTTGTTGCCGAGCAAGAGAAAAAGCAGATTATTTTATCATTAGCGGAGTTAATGATCCTGAGATATGTAACAGAAAATAAGCAAATTAAGTTGTCTGATGCAAAAGACCTGGTACAGCTATCCTTAGAAGATACAAGGAAATGTTGCCTTAATCTGGTAAAACTGGGATTGATAGAAACTGTTGGTAAGGAATATATGCTGACGGCCAGAGTTTATGAAATGGTCAAATCAGATGTACAATATACGCGTGATAAGGTTGTCCAGTATATAAAGGCAAAACAGATGATTGTGGATTATCTTGAAACGAATGGTACCATTACAAATGTATCGATCCAGGAACTCTGTGGATTTACAAAACAGCAGGCCAGAGCAACAATTGATAAAATGCGAAAAGAAAATATTATCGATATGATCGGTAAAGGAAAAGCTTCAAAATATGTTCTTGTTAAGTCATGATACGAGTGTTCACTCGGAAAAACTCGAAAAGCACTCGAAAAAACTCGTATATTTCAATATTGTATGAAGTTCCCAGATGATGGGGAATTTAT
>JBJEMC010000180.1:0-6944 GCA_051879475.1 Muricoprocola sp.
CCGTATCTATGTCATGAGTGAAGGCGTAGTAAAAGGCTGCTTAGACCATGAAGAGGCAAATCAGGAAAAGATCATGCAGCTTGCTGCAGCCAGATAAGATTATCTATATAAAGAGGAGGAATTATTATGGCAACCAGATTAAAAAATGGAATTGTCAAATATTTTAAAGACAATATTGGTATTATTATTGCACTTGTAGCAATGTGTGTATTTTTGATTATTTTCCCAAGAACCAGAACCACATTCCCAACGGCAAAGAACATTCTGAATATTCTTCGTCAGAACTCCACAAACTTATTCCTGGCAACAGGTATGACCATGGTTATCATCTTGGGCGGAATTGAACTTTCTGTTGGTTCTGTTATTGCTCTTTCCGGTTGTATTTCTGCTATGTGCGTTATCAACTGGGGGCTTCCGGAAATCGTTGGTTTCATCGCTGCACTTTTAGTTGGTGCAATCGTAGGTGTATTTAACGGTTTTGTGATCTCTATGACAGATATTCCGCCGTTCATTGTTACCCTGGCCTCGATGAACATAACGAAAGGTATTGCCCTGGTTATTACAGGTGGTGCACCAATTCGTTGTATGACAGATATGTACAAGTTCCCAGGTGCAGGTTATATTGGACCAATCCCTACACCGGTAGTTCTGATGGTGATTGTTTTTATCATTGCTTCGTTCATGATCAACCGTACGCAGCTTGGCCGTCATATGTACGCCGTAGGTGGAAATGCTCAGGCTGCAAAGTTTTCGGGTATCAATGTAAAGAAAGTTAAATTTATTATTTATGCATATACAGGACTGATGGCAGGTCTTGCAGGTCTGGTTACAGCATCCCGTCTGTATTCCGGACAGCCGACAGCAGGTGATGGTGCAGAAATGGATGCCATCGCAGCCGTAGTAGTAGGTGGAACTTCCATGAGCGGTGGTTCAGGACGTCTTGGCGGAACCTTGATAGGTGTTCTTATCATCGGTGTTCTGAACAATGGTCTGAACCTGATGGGTGTAGACTCTAACTGGCAGTATGTAGTAAAAGGTCTTGTAATCCTGTTAGCTGTATATGTTGACTGGATTAGAAATAAAAAAGCAGGAAGATAAGAGATTTCCTGTAAAAAATATGTTATACTGGGGGACAAAGGGAGATTTCCTTTTGTCTCCTTTTTTGTTATGAAGACCGCTATTGAGGAGGAAAACAATTATGGAAAGAACACCCATGCAGAAAAAATACATGGTAAAATTCTTGGTACGTCTCGCAATCTTTCTTGGCATTTTTATCATGTATGTCAGGGATAAAGAATTTTTGTATCAGTTTATCACACATAAGTTTACCTTTGGAGTTTTGGAACATGGAATTAATATTCTTCATGTTCTGTGGTTTGTGTTTATGGTCATGATGCTGTCACATCTGTTTCCGAGAGGTGTAGTGACCATGGCGCTGGGAAAAGCAAAGCCCCAGCTTTATGTGGAAGAAAAAGGTTATTCTCACTATGAGTTGTTAAAGCATGTGCAGGATATGAATCTGAAGGCCTGGATCGTCATGCTGGGGTGGTTATGCGGGAATGCGATATGGGGAATGCTGTATTTATTTCATGTGATTGACAGCGCAGATCTTCTGATGATAACGGTATTTTATTTTTTGTGTGATTATGTCTGTATTTTATTTTTCTGCCCGTTCCAGACATTTATTATGAAAAACAAATGCTGCGTAAACTGCAGGATTTATGACTGGGGACATTTTATGATGTTTACCCCAATGCTGTTTATCAAGAATTTCTTTAGCTGGAGTTTGTTCTTCACTTCCCTGGTGGTGCTTCTTCGCTGGGAAATCGTTTATGCAAAGCACCCGGAACGATTTTGGGAAGGTTCAAATCAGAGGCTTCAGTGTAAAAACTGCAAGGATAAAACATGTAAAGTGAAAAAAAGATTGGCAGGAGTCATAAAACATGGAAAATAAATTATTGATAGGATGCCATTTATCATCTTCTAAGGGATTTTTACATATGGGACAGGAAGCGGTGTCTATTGGGGCGACTACGTTTCAGTTTTTTACAAGAAATCCAAGAGGAAGTAAAGCAAAAGCGATTGACCCGTCTGATGTGGCCGGGTTTTTGGAATATGCAAAGGCACATGGCATAGAAAAAATACTTGCTCATGCACCATATACGCTGAATCCCGCAAGTGCGGATGAGCATGTAAGAGAGTTTGCCCTGCATACGATGGCAGATGACTTAAAGAGAATGGAATATATTCCCGGAAATTGTTATAACTTTCATCCGGGAAGCCATGTCGGGCAGGGAAAAGAGAAAGGAATTAGCCTGATCTCTGACATGCTGAATCAGATTATTATGCCAGAGCAGAAGACGACCGTTCTTCTGGAAACAATGTCCGGGAAAGGTACAGAGGTTGGAAGTACCTTTCAGGAGCTGCGGGATATTATTGACCGCGTGGAGTTAAAGGATCATGTGGGTGTTTGCCTGGATACCTGTCATGTTCATGATGCAGGATATGATATTATGGAAAACCTGGATGAAGTTCTGGAAGAATTTGATAAGATCATTGGTCTTGAGAGATTAAAGGCAATTCATATGAATGACAGTAAAAACCCCCGTGCAAGCCACAAAGACCGTCACGAGAAGATTGGTGAGGGATATCTTGGAACAGAATGCTTTGCAA
Organism: Muricoprocola sp.; assembly: GCA_051879475.1. GTDB lineage: Bacteria > Bacillota > Clostridia > Lachnospirales > Lachnospiraceae > Marvinbryantia. The sequence continues at coordinate 2,674 of JBJEMC010000180.1, forward strand.
AGGTGATCAGACATCCGAAGCTGCAGGGAATACCGGTATATCTGGAAACTCCAAATGAACTGCCGGGATATGCAAAAGAGATTGCACTTCTCAGAGAATTGTGGAAAGTGCAGGCTGAATGAAGCAAGAGGAAGGAAAATTACGATGGAAATCAGAAAGACAAAAATGTCAGAGTTAGATGAGGTAATGGAAGTATATAAGGCGGCGCGTAAATTTATGGCATCCCAGGGCAATCCCAATCAGTGGGGAAATACAAAACCGCCACGGGAACAGGTGGAAAAGGATGTTGCTTTGGGGAAAAGTTATGTATGTGTGGATAACGGCAAAATAGAGGGCGTTTTTTATTTTGCCAAAGAAGAGGATCCTACTTATAAAATAATCGAAAATGGAAGCTGGAAAAAAGACGGAGAGTATGCCGTGGCACATCGTTTGGCAAGTGCAGGAAGATGTAAGGGGGTTGGGGCATTTTGCCTGAACTGGGCCTTTGAGCAGAGCGGGGGAAATCTTCGGATCGATACGCATAAAGACAATATTCCCATGCAGAATCTATTGAAGAAGCTGGGATTTGAGTATTGTGGGATTATTTATCTGGAAGATGGGGATCCGAGGTTAGCATTTCAGAAATATTAGTTTTTTCTGTTGGGAAATTGACATGATCTGTCAGAAATGTTAATATGATTAAAAGGAATAACCGCCACAAGTGGTTGACCAGTGTATGATAGAATTACCACCCGTTCACTCGCCAAAGTTGCAGGGTGGTTTTTCTATGTAGAAAGTTTACTTACAGTACATAAAAATGAATGTAAGCAGAGCCAGAAGAAACATTCCAAAAGCCATAAGGTCTTTAAAATCAAACTTCATACGCACCACCCCCATTCTGTTAGAATGAAGGTCAGCCACCCGTAACACACAATAATAAATAACCAGGAAGAGAAAGGTAATATTTATGGAAAACTTAGAGAAAGATTCAGGTTCAGGATACGGGAATTGGCATGGAAGAGGCAGATGTGGCGCATATGTTTGAACGGTTTTACCGGGCAGATGATGCCAGAAGCTATCAGGGTACCGGTCTTGGGCTGTCCATTGCGAAGTGGATCGTGGATAAACATGGGGGATATTTTGAAATCTTATCGAGGACGGAATTAGGCACAAGAATCCGAGTGATTTTATAAACGATGTACTAGACGAAATGCCCGGAATCATATATGATAAGGATAACAGAGTTGCTGGAACAGTAACTCGGATTGTGGTATGGGGATTAAAAAATCATTAGGAGGAAATGTCATGAAAAAATATGACGTAGTAGCTCTTGGAGAGCTTTTGATTGATTTTACAGAAAACGGGCTGAGTGGACAGGGCAATCCATTACTGGAGGCAAATCCGGGAGGAGCACCATGTAATCTGCTGGCAATGTTAAATAAGCTGGGTAAAAAGACAGGCTTTATCGGCAAAGTCGGTAACGATTCTTTTGGAACAATGTTAAAAGAAGTAGTAGAAAAGAGCGGAACAGATGTGTCAGCATTACAGTTTGATAACGAAGTTCATACAACACTGGCATTTGTACATACTCTTCCGGATGGAGACAGACAGTTCAGCTTCTATCGTAACCCAGGTGCGGATATGATGCTCACAAAGGAAGAGGTTCCGGTAGATATGATCAAAGATACACAGATTTTCCATTTTGGAACATTATCTTCTACACATGCCGGAGTACGGGAGGCTACAAGATTTGCCCTGGATGTGGCAAAGGAAAATGGCATTAAGATTTCCTTTGATCCGAACCTTCGTGAACCACTTTGGGATTCCCTGGATCATGCAAAGGAAGAAATCATCTACGGTCTGGAAAGATGCGATATCCTGAAAATTTCTGATAATGAAATTGAATTCATGACAGGAACCACAGACTACGAAAAAGGTGTGGCAATGCTTCAGGAACAGTACAATATTCCAATTATTTTTGCGACACTTGGCAAAGAAGGAAGTATGGCTTTCCACAAAGGAATGTGCGTAAAAGTTCCGGGATTCATCCAGGAAAAAACAATTGAAACCACAGGTGCCGGAGATACCTTTGGCGGATGTGCACTGAGCTACCTGTTAGAACATGGACTTGACCAGGAACTGACAGAAGAAAACTTAAAAGAACTCCTTACCTTTGCAAACGCTGGAGCATCTATCATTACCACAAGAAAAGGTGCCTTAAGTGTTATGCCGGAGAGAGAAGAGATTCAGGCACTGATCCAGACGAGAGCATAGGATAGTATATAACCGCTGAGGATTTATGATAATACGGTCATCATCCTCGGTGGTTTTTAAGTTTTGCGATAAAAAATATTAAATTTTTCGAAAAAAGTACTTGAATTTTTTATAATAGTGTAATATAATCTGTTTTGTTCGAAGGAAATAGAACAAAATATAATATGAGCGCGATTAGCTCAGTTGGTAGAGCACCTGACTCTTAATCAGGGTGTCCAGGGTTCGAACCCCTGATCGCGCATTGAAAGGTCTTAGTTGTTGGACATGGAGCCAGTGGCTAGGGCTTTTTTGTTGGGTAAAGGGGCTCGAGCCCCACGGGTTTGCTCTCACCAATTTGGTATAGATTTGATGATTTATAGAAAGGGGTATAAATGAATACACAAAAGGAACAGACAGCAGAAAATAAAATGGGCGTAATGCCTGTGAATAAGCTGGTATTTAACATGTCATTACCAATGATGATATCCATGCTTGTTCAGGCCTTATATAATATAGTTGACAGTATATTTGTTGCAAAGGTATCAGAGAATGCTCTTACGGCCGTTTCACTTGCCTTTCCGCTGCAGACACTGCTCATTGCAGTGGGTGCAGGTACAGGTGTAGGACTTAATGCCCTTATTTCTAAATCTCTGGGTGAGAAAGAGTTTGACAGAGCCAACAAAGCAGCAGCAAACGGAGGATTTTTGTATCTGCTTAGCTTTGTCTTGTTTTGCATTCTGGGATTTACGGTTGTAAAACCGTTTTATGCAGGGCAGATTAAGAATGCTGATCCGGAAATTATGACTCTTGGAATAGAGTACCTTAGTATTGTACTGATATTTTCATTTGGCTTGTTTGCACAGTTTTTCTTTGAAAGACTGCTTACGTCTACAGGCAAAACGATATTTAGTATGATTTCTCAGCTTAGTGGTGCAATCACCAATATCATTTTGGATCCGATTCTTATATTTGGATATTTCGGTCTGCCGAAAATGGGAGTTGCGGGTGCAGCAGCGGCTACTGTTATAGGCCAGTGCATTGGCGGATTTGTTGCGATGATATGTAATTTGAAATTTAATCATGAGCTAAAACTTTCCTTCAGAAAGTTCAGACCTGATGGACACATAATCAGAAAGATTTATGCCGTAGGTGTGCCTTCCATCATCATGCAGTCCATTGGTTCGATCATGACATTCTGCATGAATAAAATATTAATTGATTTTTCATCAACAGCCGCAGCTGTATTTGGTGTATATTTCAAACTGCAGAGTTTCTTCTTCATGCCTGTATTTGGACTCAATAACGGTATCACACCGATTATTGCATATAGCTATGGGGCACAGCGAAGAAAACGAATGATAAAAACAATTAAGCTGAGTATGCTGATTGCATTTTGTATGCTGATGATTGGTTTTACAGGTTTTGAGCTTATTCCTGACAAACTTCTTGGAATGTTCGAGGCATCTGCTGATATGCTTTCCATAGGCGTACACGCGTTAAGGGTAATCGGAATACATTTCCTGATCGCATGGTTCTGTATCATTGCAGGAACTGTATTTCAGGCTCTTGGTAAGGCCACATACAGTCTTGTTGTTTCTGTTATGAGACAGCTTGTCGTACTTGTTCCGGCTGCATATATTCTTGCAAAGGTTGGCGGACTTGATGCTGTCTGGTGGGCTTTCCCGATAGCAGAGATCATGTCATGTATCGTTTCCGTTACATGCTTATGTATGGTATACAAGAACATCATTAAACCACTGCCTGAAGGGCAGGAATAAACCAAACAGGGCTTCATGGCATAATACCACGAAGCCCTGTTGCATTACAATTTTATCCTCAGTCTTTTGCTGGCGGATATTCATTGCATAATAAGCGATATGGCGCTTCATCTTCTTCGACCGTTGGAAAACGGTGGATCTGTTCATAGAAGCGATTGTCTATGTTATCATCATTACACATGGAAACTTCCCCAATCAATACCTTGCTTCCATCCTTTGGAACATAAAATTCATGATAGTAATATGGATATAAAGTAAGAC
>JBJEMC010000181.1:0-33317 GCA_051879475.1 Muricoprocola sp.
GTGTATATATGCGCAGCGTCTGGAGATACCAATGGGATTTTGCTGACAAACTATGCGTCGGAAAATGAGACTTCCGTATCCTTTTGGCTGAAGTTTAACGGTAAAAAACGAAGTGCAGTTATTACCAGACGGAATGCAGAGGCACCGCAGGGAACAACAGAATCCTGCTATTTGTGGATGGGGCGTCTTAATGTTGAACTCGAGCCGAATGAGATCGTGTATATTGAATTAAAATGATTGGTACTTAGTTCTAAGGATAATGGACGAGGATTTAAGGGAACAGAGATAGAAACGTGATTTTGAGGTACTTACGTAATGATTACTTAGGAGGGGGTGTAGTGGTCAAGCCTTTTGGTGTAAGTGCCTCACACATTGAGTTCAGGGAGCAGTAACAGAACATTAAAGTTTTATAAAACAGCCATAAAATGGTAAGCTGCCCATTGAAGGAAAAACGTATTTAATTCAATGATGTGACGGATAAAAAATTTCGCTATAGGATAGAATGCAGAATAGTGGATTGGCAAATCTATGGGTGAATATCTTTAATATAGTTTCAGATTGATTCTCTAACAGTAAATCCGACAGAAAATTTACTCAACCTTATTTAATTCAAGGGGGCTTGATAAAAGCTCTGGTTTATGATAGCATGAAAATATATTTGAAGCAGCGTATACTCATATAAGAAAGGCGATGAGACCGATGGGATTAAAGGATTCTGTTACGAAAGATTATATGAGGGAAAGTAGTGTATTTGCGGATGCGTTTAACTTTTTTATGTATAATGGTGAAGAAGTGATTGACCCTTCTGGTCTTACTGAAATGGATACGACGGAGTTAGTGTTACCATTTTATTTTGATGAAGATAAAGGGATTCAAACTGAATCTGAACAAAAGTATCGAGATGTTTTGAAATCTGCAACGGTTATGTATAATGACAATGCGGCATATGTTATTCTTGGTGTAGAGAATCAAACTGACATTAACTACGCAATGCCTGTGAAAAATCTATTGTACGATGTAATTCAGTATAGCAAGCAGGTAGCAGACCTTTCAAGAAAACATCGTGTCGAGTGGAAGCAAGACCATTTAGGCAAGAAACCGAAGAGAGAGGAATTTCTATCGGGTATTTATAAGGAAGATAAACTTACACCGGTTATTACCTTAGTCATCCATTTTGGTGCCAAACAGTGGGATGGTCCACTGTCATTAAAGGAAATGATGGCAACGACAGATGAGAAAATCCTTTCCTATGTTCCAGATTATAAAGTTAACCTTATTGACCCATCCCAGATTGCAAAGAGTGATATGAATAAGTTTAAATCTAGTCTCAGAGAAGTACTTACATACATCAAACTTTCTATGGATGGTGATAAACTTAAAAAATATCTTGAAAATGAGGAGCGTTTGGAAAGTCTTGAGGTAAGTGCAGCAAAAGTGATTAAAACAATCACTAATTCAAAATTTGATATTCCAGAAGGTGCGGAGGTGATCAATGTGTGCAAAGCAGAACATGATATGATTGAGCGGAGTAAATTTGAGCTACTTGTTGATATGGTGAAACATGATGAATTGCCAATTGAGATTGCAGCTGCCAGAGTAAAAATGACTGTGGAGCAGTTTAAGGAAAGAATGGATCGGTTGTTTGATAAAGTCATCTAAGGAAAGTTACATAAACTGTTTTGTAAACCTGATGGGCATTCCAGACCGAGAACATTGAGTTCAGGGAGCATTAAAACAGCCATAAAATGATAAGCTGCCCATTGAAAGAAAAGTGTATTTAATTCAATGACGTGATAGGAAAAGATGATAGAATCGTATTTGCAGTATAGTGGCTTAGTGTTATGATTGGAATAAAATTGGATACAGATGGAGAATACTTATATGTTTCTACTATGCATGATGTGCAAGAATCAAAAATTTCAAGACGATTGCATAGTGGGAGGATTAGAAAATTTTCCGTTGACAATGATGAAAAATAATTGTATATTATAAATGAAAAGAGAATATGATAGTAATAAGCATGATTATTTTGAGGTCGGAAATGGTTCCCGACACACTCTGAAAAGAGTGCCTGAGATGCTGGATACACCGCCCAGCCAAAATGATTATGCTTTTATTATTTTATTTGGACATTAAATAAATGCCTGTTGGTAAGCGTCAACAAACATTGAGTTCAGGGACAATTAAAAGTAAGCGCTTAGTTTTCTGCCGTTAGATAGAAAAATATCCAGCTACTTTTCAGTAGCCGGAGCATTTTGACAATTCACATATGATTCAGCGATCATTTATAGTATTGCAGAAACAGCAAAAGCAAACCATCTAAAACCATATGATTATTTCGTACATCTCCTGACAGAGATCCCGAAACATATGGACGATAATAACCTTGATTTTTTGGAAGATCTGCTGCCATGGTCACCAGCACTTCCAGAACATATAAGAAAACCAAAAACAACAAAATCTGAGAATTGATTATGCCGTGAAAACGGCATAATATTTGTCAAGGTACTTAGGTTTCACCGTTTACGTTTAAAGGAGTGGCATTGAATGATTGATATATATACAGAAAGAAAAGAGTCAAAAGATTGGATAATTCAAAATGATTTGTATTTTAATTTGAATACAGGTAATGAAGAAATGTCCCAAAATGAAATACATCTCATTCAGCAGGTGGATGAGGCAAAGCTGACCCTGAATAAGCACATTGAAACAAAATATGGTTTAGGTACAATCCGTGATTTATCATCTGGATGTAAGACATTACTCAATATTGTAAAACATCCTGATAAAGTGGTGTGTGTAGAAGAATGTGGTCCCAATGTGCTTAAAATTATATTTTCGATGGATAATATAAAGATTTATATGTCAAGACCATCGTTTGCAGATATTCCGGATGATGCGAAAATCAGATTCAATGATTCTGATATAGTGATTGGAAGCAAAGGGTATAATGCCTGGTGGAGTAAGGAGTATGAAAGGAGAGAAGCAGATGATTTATAAGAATATTGCATTTAAAGCAGATCCATTTTCATACGATTTATTATTTGATGATAGAATAACTCTGGTTGGCGGAGATAGTGGTACAGGCAAAACGGTTCTTTATGGAATGTTAGAAGATCTACGATTAACTGATGAATATAAGGCAATAAAATTGTTTAATTACAAATCAGATAATCTTTTAGAATCGATAAAGCAATGCAGAGATAGTTTCATCGTAATTGATAATGCGGATATTTTGATTAACGATGAGATAAGAAAATTTATTAATTTTGAGTTTTCAAATCAATATATGCTTTTCTTAAGAAATTGTGATGGACTCAATGTATCTGATAAAAGTTTTAAGGTGCTGAAACTTGATAATAACAGGATAACACTGGAAGAGGAGTTGTGATATGAAATATTTATGGACAGAAGATACCGGTGCAGGACTTCACTTCTGGGAATTGGCTAATCAACTTTTCTTTGATGATGCATTTGTAATCGAAAGCAAAGGTAGCAATCAGGGATTATTGGATGCGTTGTCAGATTTAGACATTAAAGAGGACGATAAGTATTATATTGCATTTGATTATGTGGTTGATAATCAAGATATTCGTAATAAGTATCGTATACTCAAATCAAAAGCAGGAAAGTCAGAAGGGAAGATTATAATTCTGGATATGATTTGCTTTGAATACTTGATTCTTGCTTTTGACAAGTTGGTGGCATGGACGGGCACTGGGAAGACAGAGAAAATCAAGATTCGTGAAGAAGTTCTATCAGCAATTGAGGATCATAGAATCAACTTATCAAAGATTGATGATGAAAAGACATTACAGTACTTGGCTGGTTTTAAGCGATACTCTACAGAGCGAGTGATGAAATCATTGGTAGGTGAATTTACGCAAAATGAGAAGTGGTCTGTTAAGGGCTCACTTATGGGTGAGTGTTGGTATAAGGATTGTTGTGTATCTGAACATCCGAATAATCTTAGATGTGGTAAGCCAGAGGTTGAGGATGGAAACGAGAAGATGAAACTATTGATAAGGACCAGAGAGGTTCAAGAACTATTGGATACATTACTTCATGATTAAAAATAAAGTATGAAATACCAGATAGAAAAGAACATTGAGTTCAGGGAGCAGTTACAGAGCATTAAAGTTTTATAAAACAGCCATAAAATGGTAAGCTATTATCTCCCTGTTTTATTATAGCCGGAGGAAAAAATGAGTAATGAAAATGTAGCCTACATTACAAATAAAAAAGATTATATTTCTTTTTCTTATAATAATAAGATAATACGGTTCAAGGGACCATACAGTCTAATTAGAATTGAAAAGGTGAAAGAATGGGATAATGGTTATATAGTTGTAGACGCCCGGTATTCGTATAGTGAAAAATTAATAGAAGATTATATCGATTTAATCCCTATATTAAAGAGGTTGTATATCGATGAGGCCGGATTCCTTAATAAAATTGAGAAAGTAGAGGTGCGGAATGTCTGAAAAAATGTTGGAAGAAATCGCTGAAAACGCTGATATGATCATTGCTGGTTACGCATTTACAAAAGATGAGGATGGGTATATAAGAATTTTGAATCTTGAAAATCCAGATGAGGCGTGTGTACTTCAAGATGATGGTACTATGATTGAAACGACAATGAATGATATATCTGTTTTAAAAGTTCAGTCATACTATTTGAAAAATAAAGAGTTTGTGGAGATGAGCAATGCCTAAATAGTTTGAATTTAAAGTTGCCGGTTATTATCTGTATTATACTATGGAATGCATAATTGAATGTATGCATGTTCATGCAAGTGATTCCAGATTGACTGAGGCTGGATCAGCGAAGCTATTCGTAAAACCTGATGGTGATACCATTATTCAGAGGCAGGGAAAAGTTTCGGATTCTGATATGAGAAAAATACAGAAGTACATAAAATTAAATCATGAGATAATGTTTGAAAAATGGTCGAACAATTCTATTCATGGGTATTACGGAGAGAATAGGTGATGAAAGCATTTAAATGTGCAGTAGTGCAACGTAATCACAGAAAAAAAGCATGAGAGATCCAGATGGATAATCAAAGCTCATAAGGGTTTGTCAATTTTGTTATGTAGTCAATATTCATACAAAGCATGAGGAGGTTACATGGACGAAGGATTACTGGGGATGAGTGGCGAGACTGTCAAAAGTTTCGTCCTGGATAAAGCAACTCATTTTATTGCAGATTTGTGTAATGAGCAGCAGATGAGACAGATGTTTGTCGAAGCAGGAGCTGAGGTTGCAAACTATGAGAGGGATGAGACGGAAGAATCTGAGCTTCGACAAATTATTTTTAGTGAAGAGAATATGAAAAAAACCGCTGATTACATGCATGATGTGGATGATTTTATGTGGATGCAGGTGCTGCAGCAGGGAATTCAGGAATTGCTTCGCAGAAGCAGTATGAGTCCACAGAATCAGAAGAGATGTGAACGGCATTTTCTTCAGATCATTCAGAGCCGAATTCGGAAGAAAAATCCAGAACTTATGAGCCGGATCCTGCAGATGGAAGTATCTTGTGATGTGCAGAATATGGCAGAGCGAGTCAGAAGTATGGATAGGCGGATGCTTCGGATCGAAGAGGCGATGGGAAATATAGAACGGAACCGCTATGAATCCCGTCAGCATCAGAGACAGGAAGGAATTAAGACAGGACCGGAATCAGAAACAGCTGATATGGAGGAGCAGATCTTTGAGATTCCGAAGTGGAATCTGAAGCATATGTATGTGAAAGGAATCTTTGGTCCGAAGGAGGAATGGAAGAAGGAAATCTGTGAGCTGACGCAGCTGTGGGAAAAGGAGCGGGAGCAATATCCGGGGTGGTATATTCTGCCCTATGCTGTGAGCGAAAAGTTGAGCATATACACCAGTGAAAATGGTCTTTTACAGCAGCATACGGTTATGGATCTGCATACCATGTTCGCATTTGTGTATGAATTTGTGTGGCGCATGGAGACGTGTATGGATTTCTATTCTCCTTATGACATTTATCATATACATGAGATATGGAAGAAGTACATGGCAGAAATCGACAGTTGGCAGAAAGGGGCTTACAGCGAAGGGCAGAGAGCTGTCATTGAGAAATGGTTTTATATTGGCCAGACACTCCTACGAAATAGCCGGGAAAACGGCGAGGATGATGTATGGAAGGAAATATACGGACAGCTGAAATCATATGAGGAATACGGAGTGAACGGATACATAGACCTGCAGCTGGAAAAGGTAAAGTATGACTTTCATCATTTTGATATTGCGGCTATGCGCCGGGATCTTTCGAAATGCCGTATCAAAAAGGAACATTATGAGCAGCGCCTGCAGATACTCGGCCTGCGTGCAGAATTGAACGAGACAGAAGCAGTGGTTTCAGAACTGGAACAGTTGATGAAGGATTTGGATGAAACTGACAGGTCTGGGGGCAAAGACCATGTATATTTCATAACCCTTCAGGCATGTGCTCTTCAATTATACTCGCTCTGTACACAGGGAATGTATGATTATTCGAATGAATATGAGACTCATCTGGGGATAATTCATGCCATTGAGCATCAGATAGAAGCAAAACGGGGAATGTTTGACTGGACGAACTGGAAGGATGATACGGAGCATGCTTTGCTCCGATGGCATGTGAAAAAATACGAGTCAAAAAATGCTTTTGAACTGAACCGGGAGATAGTAACAATTGTGTCAGGTGGAAATTACTGTATGCCTGCATATCGTTTTTATCGTGTGCTAGAGAGGCTGGCATTGCCGTATCAGGCCGGACATGTGACGCTTCTGGGAGAGTGGGAACTGCCCTGGATGGAAGCTGTACGGGAGTTTTCTGATACATTGGGGTTATTTCTACTGTGTCGCTCGACAAAGAGCGATACGATCAAGACTTTGACAGACCGCAGTTGGATATGTTGTCTGTCCTGGAAAAAAGCAGGGGCAGCAGCCAGCTTTTTGATAAAAACGCTTTCCCGGAATCTGGATGAGATCGGAGAGATGGAGCAACCGTATGGACTGGGACTAATCTCTAATATCGCTATGAATACGCCGGAACTATTGATCCGGTATATGAGCCGCTGCCCGGAGGCGGAACAGCGAGATGCCATGCGTTTATTAAAGGATCTGATGGAGAAGGACACCATCCCGTCATCGTTCCCAATGGCAGAACTGTGTTTTGGCATTTTGCGAGAAGTTTCTGAAAAGGTGAAAGCACAAATGCTGGATGAGATGCTTCAAACCAAAATAGTGGAGCATCGGACGATGCACGGGCATGGTGACGGAATCGATCTTTTTGCATTTTATTTCCAGAAGGAAGAAATCGGAACATTGCGTAATGAATGCAGAGTAAGTCCGGAAACGGTGGAATGGCTCCTGGAGGATCCGAACGAGGAAGGGTATGAATGGAATACTAAGGTGAGCAGGCTGGAAGAATTAGACCACCTGGGGCTTTTGAATGAAGAGCAGCGGAAGGCATATGGAAAACTTCTCTGGAGGTATGTTTCTGAAACAACCGGATTGCCGAAATTGGAAAATTTTCATTTATTTGTATTTGAGAAACTTCCATGTGAGGATCCGTCTAAACCAGTATGTTCTGTCAAAGGCTGGTTTTTGGCTCAGTCACTGAAGGAAGAGTTCAGTAATAAGAGCAGGCGTAAGGTCAACATGGGAGAGATACCCTATTTGGATGAACTGATTCTGGTGTGCCGGAACATGGAAAACGGATATTGGAGTACGGAAGAGGTGGATATTCTGGTCGGCTACATTATAGAATACTGGGATATCCTGCAGAAAAAGCTGGAAGATCCGGAAATTAATGGATTTGAGGAAAGTGAGTTGTGCCGGAGAGCGCAGAAGATGGAGCGGGCAGCGGCAGCGCTGTGCCGAAATGCCGGTGAGGTGTCAAAGAAAACGGTGGAAAAGCTGATTGCTATGATGCATGCAATGCAGACATATGAAATCAGTACACGAGAACTGGGGGTGCAGATGGAAGAGGATGAGGACCTGATCGAAAGTATCTGTGAGGAGATGAATTGCCTGGCGAGAGAGACTGCTGTGGGTGCAATTGTTGCATCGGAGAAATACATCATGGCGCATCCGGATGCTTCCTCTTCACAGGCACTTTTTGAGGAACTGATCCGGCTTTTAAAATACCGTAAAATGCCGGGGCTGATATCTGCAGTCTGTGTTTTGCATAATTTGGCTTATGTCCAGTGTCCGATCATCCTTCAGGAGAAGAACCTTAAGATAACGGATTTGTGTCTTGGACAGTTGGCGAATGATATTCAAAACGAGAATTCCTTTGGCATGCCGATCAAGGAAGTGTTGCATGTTCGGAAGATGTGCATGTCATTGGCCTTTCAGCTTTTTCAGATCAAAGGTTCAGACAGCGGAACGGGTGTACTGGAGTGGAAGGCATTGACACAGGATCCGGTGGAAATTAATGAAGTGAAAAATGAGTGGATGTGGGAGTAATCATGTAAGTGCCTTAAAACATGGCGTAGTGCAAAGTAGCATCATCTTTGCTATAATGTCTACATCATTGTTTGAGGCACTTTTTTCGATTCCTTTTCAGATGACACTGCTCCGGCAGTTCTTCTGACCAGGGCAGTAACCGATCAATGACGGATGGATCTTCCTGATAATGATTGTTCGGCATTTCTGTGAGCATGTGAACTCTATGTGTCAGGTACAGGTGAACATTCTGTGAACGACATGAAACATAGTTGATATATGTTAAAATCCGTAAATAACGATTTTGGAAAGAGCTGATTTGCGATAAAAATGGGAGCGGATAAAGATGACAATATCATTACATATGATGATCCGAGATATGCTGCAAATATAAAAGCTTATTCGGATTTTCCTATCTTATTTTATACGAAAGGGGAAATAAGGAAAGATTGGACCTATGGGATTGGAATTGTTGGGGCAAGACGCTGCAGTGCAAAGGGAAAAGCATGTGCAATCCAAACGTCTCTGCAGATGTCTAGCGACGGATATCCTGTTATAAGCAGAATGGCAAAAGGAATAGATTCCTATGCTCATACTGCGGCCATCAATAATGATGGATATACAGTTGCTGTTCTTGGGCATGGCTTGATCTGTGTTATCCTGTAGAACACAAGGGATTGATGGAAAAAATAATAAAGAAAGGTCTTGTGATTTCAGAATATCCACTGGGAACACCACCATGCCGATTTAATTTTCCAAGGAGAAACCGTATCATTGCCGGGTTGTCTGATATTTTGTATGTGATCGATGCGGGGAAGAAAAGCGGAACAAAAACAACGATGCAGGCTGCGAAAAGGTATGGGAAAATAATCAGGGAAATTGATACAGATGCTATTGAGGATGTTTTTGGAATTGAATAAATATGAATTAAAAATTCTGATTATTGACAGCAGCGAGGATGATCTCATCGTCGATGACCTGGCATTCCTGTTGTGCACCGATGGTGAGTGCATCGGTCATGAGATTATCGATCAGACGGTAAGTGCTTCAAAACATGGCGTAGTGACGACAACGCTCAAAAGTGCTGTTCGTTGAAGAAAAAAACGTATTTAATTCAATGATATAAATAAAAAATATTATTGATTATTTTGAAAGAATGAATAATAGAATATTGTAATGCGAGGCACAGTATGATAACATAAAATTGAGGATTATTCACTTTGAGAAGGATATACTGTAATTGAGAGATTCAGTATATAAAGAAGGAGATCGACAATGCCTATTAATGAGATTGAGGAATTGAAAGATAGTTTTGTAAAGGATTTAATGCCTCTTAGGATTTATTTGTTTGGATCCTTTGCTGAAGGTACACAAAAACAAGACAGTGACCTTGACTTTTATATTGTGGTAAATGATTATGAGAAAGATCTTCTTGATTTGACAGCTAAAGCGTATAAATCTATCAGGCACAAACAAAAACGAGCTGTTGATATTATAGTAGATACTGAGAAGAATTTTGAAAGAAGAAAGGTTATCGCTATGTCTGTAGAATCAGAGGTGGAAAGAAAAGGAGTGTTACTGTATGGAGAGAGAGGAAATACTGTGGCTTGAATTTGCGAAGACAGATTTAGGTGTTGCCAAGCATCTAGATGAATGTTATTATCCTAAACCATTAGAGATTATTTGTTATCATTGTCAACAGGCTGCCGAGAAAGCAATAAAAGCAATTATAATTTCATGTGGTGCTCAAGGTGGAATGCCAAAGAAGCATAACTTATCTTTTCTTCTTGAACAGTTAAAAAATATGGTGGATATTCCAGAAAAGTATTATGATTATTCAGATGCTTTGACTCCATATGGGATAGCTGTTCGATATCCAAGTGAACTATACATTGAAGAGCATCATGTACAGGATGCTCTTGGATATGCATCAGAGATTCTCGAATGGGCCGAGAATGTGATTTACAACATTGGTAATGCCGTATAGATTCACATTTTAAGTGTCTCGTAGCTTAAAATGTGAATCATTGGTTTTTGGGGGAGATAAGTAATTACTATGATCAAAACATACACTATTGAACCAGGGCAGAAGTTAACAAAAGAACAGCTTATGCTTATTTTACGAGAGGAGAAATCGGGATGGCGAGAAGTAACGGAAAAGGAAAAAGACCTTCCTTTAAGAAGATTTTTCTGGTTACGATTTTGGTGGTGGTGCTTCTGATCGCAGCTATGTTTGCTGCACTGTATTTTTATGTGAAGACGCAGTATTTTGAAAAATCCAATTATGTAAAGAACCAGGGTTATACGATCAAGGAGAATATTCAGCAGGAAACCTATGTGGATGATGAGGGAAATTTACAGGAGGGGACAGAGGCTACTCTGGACAGTGAAAAAGAGGCTGCCGTGCTTGCAGATCAGGAGGAGATTCTGCAGAGTCTGAAGACGGAGGAAGACACAAATACTTATAATATTTTGCTTATTGGCGTGGACCGCAGGGATGATTCCTGGTACGGAAATTCAGATGTGATGATGCTGGTGACGGTGAATCAGAAGAAGGAGACGTTTTTTCTGACCTCTTTCCTGCGTGACTTGTACGCCAATATTCCGGAGGTGGGTGTGCGTAAGCTGAACGCATCCTGTGCCTATGGCGGAGCAGAGCTATGTGTGGAGACGATCAGTAGTAATTACGGTGTGGAGATTGATAATTATGCCATGGTGGATTTTAATGCCATGATTGCCATCGTCGATGTCCTAGGCGGTATTGAACTGGAGGTGTCGGTGGATGAAGCGGAAGTAGCCAACAAGTATATCAAATCCATGTGTGATGCAAATGATGAACCGTATGAGAAGCATCAGATTATCGGTTCAGGTCTGCTCTCCCTGGACGGATATCAGACTGTGGGCTATGCCAGAAACCGATATACCGGGAAGACAAGTGATTTTGGAAGGACGGAACGGCAGAGAAAGGTTATTGAGGCGATTATGTACAAAGCCAAGTCCGGCGGTCTCGGATCTCTGGATACGATCCTTTCCCTGGTGCAGACTGTTCTTCCTTATGTAACGCATGATATTGATGAGGGTACGCTGCTAAAGCTGATGTCCAAACTTCCGAACTGGCTAAATTACACCATAGAGGAACAGCATATTCCATATGATGATATGTATCATTCCGAAAATGAGATTCTGATACCGGATATGGAGGAGACAATCCGAAAAATTCACGAAACGATTTACTAAGCACATTGAGTTCAGGGACAATTAAACATACTATTGTAAGGTATAGCCTGTTGATGATACGAGAGGGAGGCATGAGCCAACTGGCAAACCATGTAGATTCCTACACAATTCGCTGGCGGGCTTTTTCGGATAATCAAAGTTCTTGAGGGTTTGTCAAAGATGAGGGTCTGGTTTTCGCCAGCCCCTTTAATGATAAGCAGAGAATTACTCATCAAGTATGAGATGTCATATGTTCGTAAACATCAAATCTGACGCCCTCACGAAGATAGATTCTCAGCAGGTTTGAATAACCAAAATTTATTGAAAAATAGATTCTACATAGTCTCGCATTTCATTCCTGGATTTGACCTTTCTTGCACCATCAATGACGTTCTTTTGTTCTTGCTCTGATAACTGGGCAAAGCGATTCAGAATGTCAGAATGCTGTGCAAGTTCCATGGTAAATCCAATGGGGAGCTCTTCATTGTTGATCATTACCTTCACCTCCGGGACCGTCTTTTCTTGGTCTTTCGGATTCTGGGAGATGTTCTGTGATCCAGGAATCTTTTGGAAGATCAATCTCTGGGATATTACCGTCATCATAGTCGTTTTTTGTAGTTTTTTCTTTATCAGACATATTTTCTGCACCATCCTTTCTAAGACAGCATATGTAGAAACACAAAAAATATACGGCAAAAGATGAAATTGGAAGATTTTGAACAAAATATTGACGAATATGTCTAAATAAAGTATATTTAAATAGATAATTAATTTTTAAATCTATGTTACCTATTATATAGACAGGAGGAAGGATATGTACAAGATTTTAAAAGCAGGTAAGCTTGCTGCTAATATCTATGAAATGGTCGTAGAAGCACCAAGAGTAGCAAAGCATTGTATGCCTGGTCAGTTCATTATTGTAAAGATGGATGAAGTAGGAGAAAGAATTCCATTGACAATTTGTGATTACGACAGAGAAGCAGGTACGATCACAATTGTATTCCAACCTATCGGAGCTTCTACAGAGAAGTTTGCAAAGCTTCAGGCTGGTGACTCTTTCAGAGACTTTGTTGGTCCACTTGGTCTTCCATCCGATTTATGTACAGAGCCTTTAGAAGAAGTTAAGAAGAAAAAAATCTTATTTGTAGCCGGCGGTGTTGGTACTGCTCCGGTATATCCACAGGCAAAATGGCTTCATGAACACGGTGTAGACTGCGACGTTATCATCGGTGCCAAGACAAAAGATCTCGTAATCCTGGAAGATAAATTCAAAGAAGTTGCGACAAATCTTTATATCACCACAGATGACGGTTCTTACGGACGCAGCGGTATGGTTACAAAGGTAATCGAAGATCTGGTTACACAGGAAGGTAAAGTATATGACCATTGTGTAGCCATCGGACCAATGATCATGATGAAATTCTGTTGTCTGACAACCCAGAAGCTGAATATCCCTACTGTCGTAAGCATGAACCCGATCATGGTTGACGGTACAGGTATGTGCGGAGCATGCCGTGTTATGGTAGGAGATGAAGTAAAATTTGCATGTGTTGACGGTCCTGAATTTGACGGACATAAGATTGACTTTAATGCAGCCATGAAGAGACAGGCATTATATAAAACAGAAGAAGGCCGTGCACTGTTGAAGCTTCGTGAAGGTGATACACATCATGGCGGATGTGGAAATTGTGGAGGTGACGAATAATGGCAGACGTATTAAAGAGAGTTCCGGTCAGAGAACAGGATCCGGCAGTCAGAGCAACAAATTTTGATGAAGTATGTCTTGGATATAACAAAGAAGAAGCAATGGAAGAGGCTTCCCGTTGTATCAACTGTAAGAATGCAAAATGTGTACAGGGATGTCCTGTAAATATCAATATTCCTGGATTTATCCATCAGGTTAAAGAAGGCAATTTTGAAGAAGCATATAAAGTAATTTCTGAATCTTCCGCACTGCCTGCAATCTGCGGACGTGTATGTCCACAGGAAAGCCAGTGTGAAGGAAAATGTATCCGTGGTATCAAGGGAGAACCTATCTCCATTGGTAAACTGGAAAGATTTACAGCTGACTGGGCTAGAGAAAATGGTATCAAGCCTACAGCTCCGGCTGAGAAAAATGGCAAGAAAGTAGCAGTAATCGGTTCCGGTCCTTCCGGACTTACCTGTGCCGGCGATCTTGCAAAATTAGGATATGACGTTACTATTTTTGAAGCTCTTCATGAAGCAGGCGGAGTATTGGTATATGGTATTCCTGAATTCCGTCTTCCAAAACTGGATGTTGTAGCAAAAGAAGTAGAAAACGTAAAAGCTCTTGGCGTTAAGATCGAGACAAACGTTATCATCGGTCGTTCTATCACTATTGATGAACTGATGGATGAAGAAGGATTCGAAGCTGTATTTATCGGATCCGGTGCAGGTCTTCCTATGTTCATGGGTATCCCGGGTGAAACAGCTAAGGGAGTATTCTCTGCAAATGAATACCTGACAAGAAATAACCTCATGAAGGCGTTCCGTGATGATTACGACACACCAATCGTAAAAGGCAAGAAAGTTGCCGTAGTTGGTGGTGGTAACGTTGCTATGGATGCTGCCAGAACAGCTCTTCGTCTCGGTGCTGAGGTTCATATCGTTTACCGTAGAAGTGAAGCAGAACTTCCTGCAAGAGCAGAAGAAGTACATCACGCAAAAGAAGAAGGAGTCATCTTTGATCTTCTTTCTAATCCAAAGGAAATTCTTGTTAACGAGGATGATGCAGTTGCAGGAATGAAATGCGTGAAGATGGAACTGGGCGAACCGGATGCATCCGGAAGAAGAAGACCGGTGGAAGTACCAGGTTCAGAATTTGTTCTGGATGTTGATACCGTTATCATGTCTCTGGGAACATCACCGAACCCACTGATTTCTTCCACAACAATCGGTCTTGATATCAATAAGAGAAAATGTATCATCGCTGATGAAGAAACAGGTAAGACTTCCAAAGATGGTGTTTACGCCGGTGGTGATGCTGTTACAGGTGCAGCTACAGTTATCCTTGCTATGGGTGCAGGTAAAGCAGCAGCAAAGGGAATCCATGAATTCTTAAGCAATAAATAATTTTTACCATAAGAAAAAGGCTGCGAGATGAGCGCGGCCTTTTTCTCTGTTATATAGGAGAGAGTATGAAAATTACGGTCATAGGGGTTGGAAAGATCAAAGAGAAATTTTTTACCCAGGCAATCGCAGAATATCAGAAAAGATTGTCCAGATATTGCAAGCTGGAAATCATAGAAGTCCCGGATGAAAAAACACCGGATGGGGCAAGTGAGAATCTGGAAAATCAGATAAAGGCAAAGGAAGGAGTACGTATCCTGAATTCCATAAAAGAAGATGCCTATGTCATTGCCCTTGCCATTCAGGGGAAAAAGCTGGATTCTGTACAGTTTTCAAAGCAGATAGAAAATCTGGGAATTGCAGGAAAAAGCCATATTGTATTTGTAATCGGAGGTTCTCTTGGACTTGATCAGGCGGTGTTAAGCCGTGCTGATTTTCTGTTGAGTTTTTCTGACATGACATTTCCTCATCAGTTGATGCGGGTGATCTTATTGGAACAGTTATACAGAGGATACCGCATTCAATATGGGGAACCGTACCATAAGTAGGAGGAAGCATGATTCAGGTAGATGATTTTATAATGAATTATCCTGTTGTACAATATCAGTTGATGAACAGCACGGATATTGTTTTTACAGAAAAAGTACGGACAATCTGCCGGGAGGAATGTCCCAGATATGGAAAATCCTGGTCCTGTCCTCCTGGGGTAGGAGAAGTGCAGGAATGTAAAGAAAGATGCCTTAAGTACCCACAGGTACTGGTCTTTACCACCATGGCAGAAGTTTCAGATGCCTCCATCATGGAAGAGACATTGGCTACAAGATGCTCCCATGAAGAGATTACAAGAGCTATCATGGAAGAGCTTTACCAGAGAGGCTATGAATGTCTGGCCTTATCCAGCGAATCCTGCCAGGACTGCTCATCCTGTGCCTATCCGAATCCTTGCAGGAATCCGGAGCACATGATTCCCTGCATTGAGAGTTTTGGTATTCTGGTCACAGATATCGCAGAGAAATGCGGAATAGAATTTTATACAGATATCCATACAGTTACCTGGTTTGGCTTGATTTTTATCCGATAAGAGGTTCTAATCCTGGCATTTTATCAATATAGTGGATTAAATAAGGAATTGTAGGTGACAGGCATACTATGTTACAAAAAATGGCATCTGCAATGGAAATCCCGGAAGATCTGTCGGAGCATGCAACTTTGATAGAAATCGCAGGGAATCATAAAATCCGAATAGAAAACTATGTCCGTATGATGGAATATTCCGATTCCAGGCTGGTGATACAATGTAAATGTTACCGTCTTTTTATCAGTGGAAACGCTTTTACTTTATCTTTGTTTTCCAAAACAGAGTTGATTCTGTGCGGAAATATTAAAACGATAGAGTTTGAGAAATAGGAGACGGTTGTATGGTATATTTTGTAAGGTGGCTGAAGGGATACGTTATCCTCTGGATCTGTGGAGGGAATTGTGAACGTTTTCTTCAGCTCTGTGCGAATCATTCGATTCAAATGTGGAACCTTCGAGTGGAAGGCTGCAGGATTACGTTCCGACTGTCTGTCAAAGATTATTTTAAAGTGAAAGATCTGAGAAGAAAATGCGGAGTGCATCTTGTGATTCATGCAAAAAAGGGGATGCCATTTCTTTTGCATTATGGAGGAAAACGAAAAGTTTTTCTCACCGGACTACTGTTTTGTGTCAGCATGATTTCTTTGTGTTCTCTGTATCTATGGAGGATAGAATTAACCGGTAATCAGCAGATCAGCAGGAATATGCTCCTGGATTTTCTGGCTTCGCATCAGGTCACATACGGGACGCTGAAAAGCAACATTGACTGCAAAGAACTGGCAGAGCAGATCAGAACGGAATTTGATCTGGTTACCTGGGTATCTGTGAAATTAAGCGGCACACAGCTTACCATAGCTTTGCAGGAAAATGAAAATTATAAAAATGACCAGACAGAACTTAAGGCACAGGAAGAAACTATGCAGGGGCAGGACATCATTTCTGACGTAAACGGAAGGGTTACTTCCATGATCGTAAAAACCGGTACGCCCAAAGTGTCCGTTGGGGATGAGATTGAAGAAGGCCAGGTACTTGTAAGCGGATGCCTGGAAAATACGGACGACTATGGCAATATCACCGGCTATCAATACGTAGATTCTCAGGCTATCATTGAAGTTACTTATGAAACCTTATACCAGGAAGAGTTCCCTGTTGTCTATGAGACCCGGGAAGAAACGGGCAGGAAACGGTATGGGCTTGAAATTGAATTATTTGAAAAATCTTTTGGCATACAGACCTTTACAGATGCATACGAGATTTCCGATGTTTTGTCCAGAGATATTCCGCTGAAACTCTTTGAAGATCTGTATCTTCCCATAACCTTCCATGTCCGGGAACAAAAAGAATATAAAAAAATGATACGCAGCATGACCCAGGAAGAGGCTGAAAAAGCAGCAAAACAGCATCTTCTTCATTTTCTGATGGAAAATGAAGAAAAGGGGGTTCAAATATCTGAAAAAAATGTTAGAATAGAAACAGGTGTATCTTCTTGCACATGTACGGCACAATTGCAGGTCACCAGATTGTGCGGAAAAAAGGTATACACCGAGAAGATAGATTTTCAACAGGAAGGACATCTTGAATGAGCATAATAGAAACCGTTATAACTGTTCCTGCCAGTCTGGAAGCAAATATTTTCGGGCAGTTTGACCAGTTTGCGAAGAAAATAGAGAAGGTCTTAAACGTAACCATTATTTCCAGAAATGGAAATGTAAAGATTCTGGGAAGTGAAGGAGCTTCTAAAAAAGCAGGAGATATCATTCTTCAGCTATCTAAACTTGCATCGGCAGGAAATACCATTACAGAACAAAATGTGGACTATGCGCTGGCCCTGTCATTTGAGGATAAAGAGTCAGCTATTGTAGATATTGACAGAGACTGTATCTGTCATACCATAAATGGAAAGCAGATAAAGCCCAAGACTCTGGGACAGAAAGAATACGTAGATGCGATCCGCAAGAATATGATCGTATTTGGAATCGGTCCGGCGGGAACAGGAAAAACCTACCTTGCCATGGCCATGGCAATACAGGCTTTTAAGAATGACGAAGTAAGCAGAATCATTCTGACGCGTCCTGCCATTGAAGCAGGAGAAAAGCTTGGATTCCTGCCGGGAGACCTGCAAAGTAAGGTTGACCCATACCTTCGGCCGTTGTATGATGCCTTATATCAGATCATGGGACCGGAAAGTTTTCAGAAGAACATGGAAAAGGGGCTTATTGAGGTGGCACCTCTGGCATATATGCGAGGCAGGACACTGGATAATGCCTATATCATTCTGGATGAAGCACAGAATACCACCCCGGCACAGATGAAAATGTTCCTTACCAGAATCGGCTTTGGATCCAAAGTAATCGTAACCGGAGACATGACTCAGAAAGACTTGCCTTCCGGAACGCAGTCCGGTCTTGATGTGGCCGTAAAAGTATTATCAAAAGTTGAGGGTATTTGTTTCTGTACCCTTACGAATAAAGATGTTGTGCGTCATCCGCTGGTACAGAAAATTGTACAGGCTTACGATAATTATGAAAAAGCCCAGACCACAAGAAAACTGGAACGGAAGAACAACGAAAAATCTGGAAGAAATTACAGAAAGGGAAATTAATATGACATTAAATCTGATCGATGAATATGGAGAATCTTTTTCTTTTTCCTGTAAAGAAGTAGCAGAGCGGGTAATGGAAGCTGTTCTTGACAGTGAAAACTGTCCTTATGAAGCCCAGGTGGATGTTACTTTGACCTCTGATGAAGAAATTCATCAGATCAATCTTCTGCAGCGCCAGGTTGACAGAGCCACAGATGTTCTGTCTTTCCCCATGACACAGTTTGAGATACCGGGGAATTTTGATTTTCTGGAAGAAGAAGGTGAGGACTGTTTTGATCCGGATACCGGTGAATTATTATTAGGAGATATTGTCATATCCGTGGACCATGTGATTTCTCAGGCAGAAGAATTCGGCCATTCTCAGTTAAGAGAATTTGCCTTTCTGGTTGCCCACAGTATGTATCATCTCATTGGATACGATCATATGGTGCCGGAAGAAGCAGTGATCATGGAAGAGAAACAAAAAGCAATCTTAGAACAGCTTTGCTATACGAGGGAATAAAATAAAAAGGAGGCAGGTATATGAAGAATAAAGTATTGGCAATGATCGCAGGGATATCTGTAACAGCATCCTGTTTGACACCAGGCGTTGTCCTGGCGGAGGAAACCTATTACGAAGATGGTTCTTATGAAGAATACTATGATGATGGTTCTTATGATGACGGTTCTTATGAAGAATATTATGATGATGGTTCTTATGATGACAGCTATTATGATGACGGTTCTTATGAAGAAGAATATTATGACGATGGTTCTTATGAAGAAGAATATTATGACGACAGTTCTTATGAAGAAGCCGCTGCTGAAACATCATCTGATACTTCAGAAGAGGCTTCCTGGCATCAGAATTTCCGTACAGAGATCACACGTGGAAATGGTGAAAGAGAAGAAGCAGATGCCGATGGAAAGATACACAGTTACCTGACAGGCAAACTGACAGACCAGAATCTGGTGCTTCGCCGTCCTGTTGCTGTGATGATCAATAATATCATCAATGCGCTTCCTCAGGCTGGTATTTCAAAAGCAGCTGTGATTTATGAAGCTCCGGTAGAGGGAGATATTACCCGTATGATGGCTCTTTTTGAAGATATGGAAGGACTGGAAAAGATTGGACCGGTTCGAAGCTGCAGAGATTATTTTGTAGACTTTGCTCTGGAATTTGATGCCATTTATACCCATTTTGGACAGGCTGTTTATGCTTATGATCTTCTGAATTCTGACATGGTGGATAA
Source organism: Muricoprocola sp. (assembly GCA_051879475.1). Lineage (GTDB taxonomy): Bacteria > Bacillota > Clostridia > Lachnospirales > Lachnospiraceae > Marvinbryantia. Next base: position 19,682 of record JBJEMC010000181.1, read on the forward strand.
TATCAGTGGTCTGGAATATCAGGACGGTGTCGGTAAGATCAATGGGTATGCCGGGGAAGATATCTTTTATCGTACTTCTGACAGAGAAGCTCCTCATAACTGTTATACCAGTGCAGAAGGAATCGAAAAAGCCATTGAAAGAAAAGATTATGATATGGAATTAGACGATGAATATGAAGGACACTTTAAGTTTGCAGCTGACGGTGAGATCGTCACCTATACAGACGGTACTGCAACACATATTGAGCCTCATAAATATGCAAATACTCCATATTTTGATTATGATGAAGAAACACACAAGTATCTGCGCAGTGAATATCCGGATCGCTCGGCAGGACCAGCACAGATTGATGAACTGACAGGAGAGCAGCTTGCTGTTGACAATGTAATCATTCAATACTGTAAGATCAAACCTTATGATGACAATGGGTATCTGAATGTCAATACGAATTATGGCGGAGAAGCCATTCTCTTTACTCAGGGAACTTATCAGAAAGCAACCTGGGAAAAGGCAACAGACTGGGGCCCTGCAAGATATTATGATGCTGATGGCAATGAAATCGCTATCAATCAGGGACAGACCTGGGTTTGTATCGTAGAGGATACGAGAAGCGGTGATACAAGTTTTGAATAAACATTAAGACAAAAGAAACAAAGACGGAGGACTATCTCAAGTGGAAAGGAAAAAAAGTAATTCCAATTATTTAGTGCAGGGCACAATCCTGGCCATTGCATCGATCATAGCCAGGGTAATCGGTATGATTTATCGAATACCGCTGACAAATGTATTAGGAGATGAAGGAAATGGCTATTACACCACTGCAAATCAGATTTATACTATTTTGTTGATGATCTCAACATTCAGTCTTCCCCTTGCTGTTTCTAAATTAGTTTCAGAAAGAAGAAATCAGGGTCAGATCAAGAACGCACATAAAGTTTTTAAATGTGCCATGAAATTTTCCGTAGTTGCAGGCGGAGTGGTTGCACTTTTAACATTTTTCCTGGCAGGGATCATCTGCGGAAAAATCATGAGGGTGGATTATGCAGTATATGGACTGAGAGTCCTTTCTCCGGCCATATTTATCTTTGCCATTGCGGGAGTATTCAGGGGATATTTCCAGGGACATGAATCCATGGTTCCAACGGCAGTCTCTCAGGTCATTGAACAGATCGTCAATGCTTTTGTTTCTGTTTTGGGTGCTGCTATGCTGTATAATTATGGTCTTAAGGTGGGAAGTGGAGACAAATCCCTGGCACCGGCATATGGTGCTGCCGGTGGTACCTTAGGAACTGTTGTCAGTGTCTTTGTGGCTTTGATTTTTCTTCTCTTTGTATATCTGGCATATCAGAAAAATTATAAAAGAGAAGTCAAATATGATCAGACGAAAAGAATGGAATCAGACAGAAGTATCTATCTGGCAATTCTGGCAACCATCATTCCGGTAATCATCAGTACACTGATCTATAATATTACACCAATCTTAGATCAGGGGATTTTTAATGCGGTATTATCAGGCCAAGGTTATACCAAGGAACAATATACTACCATCTATGGTATTTACAGTGGAAAATTTTATGTGCTGGCAAATGTGCCTCTGGTACTGGCATCCTCTCTGGCCCCTTCTGTAGTTCCTGCCCTTTCGGCAGCAATGGCAAACGGACACTACAGAGAAGCTAAGATAGAAGTGCGTACTACCATGCGTTATACTATGATCATCACTATTCCCTGTGCAGTTGGTATGGCTGCTTTGGCATCCCCGATCATGCAGTTACTTTTCAGGGATTCTCACAGATTACCGGCCGGTATCATGCAGGCAGGGTCTCTCATGATCGTGTTATTTGCCATTTCTACTTTGTCTACTGCTGTGCTTCAGGGTATGGGCAGAATGAAGGAGCCAATGAAGAACTCTTTGATTTCTCTTGTCATTCATGTAATCGTATTATACATACTGCTGAAAAAATTCGGCTTGAATATTTACGGTGTGGTATATGCGAATACCTTATTTGCTTTTGTAGTCTGCTGTTTGAACTGGATGGCCATCAAAAGATATCTGCATTATCGTCAGGAGATCAGAAAGACATTTTTGATTCCTCTTATTGCCTCTGCTTTTATGGGACTGGCAGCCATAGGCGTTTATGAAGCTCTTCACCGCCTGATCCTTCTGGTCGGAAAAGACGCAGCCAGCGGTACCTTTTTATATATTGCAAATGCGGTTCCTACCATCATTGCAATATTGATTGCAGTTGTAGTGTATGCGTTCCTGCTGATTCGTCTGAAAGGAATCCGGGAATCTGAAATTGCAGATCTGCCCAAGGGAGATCTGATCGTGAGAATATTAACAAGGCTTCATTTTCTGAAATAATATTTTCGCACAACAGATGAAAAAGAAGAGAAAGAAAACAGGAATAAATCATGAATATCAGAGAAACATTGAAAGATAAAAAGAGGATCATCATTAAAATCGGATCTTCCTCTTTGACACATAAAAATACCGGAGCTCTGGATCTTACCAAGCTGGAGATCCTGATTCGGGAAATTTCCAACATTCGTAATATGGGAAAAGATGTGATTATCGTTTCCTCCGGAGCAATTGCCGTAGGAAGCAGCGCAGCAGGTTTTATTGGAAAACCGGATAATATTGCTGAAAAACAGGCCTGTGCAGCCATTGGACAGGCCAAGCTTATGATGATCTATCAGAAACTGTTTGCAGAATATGGACAGATGGCAGCGCAGGTACTTCTTACAAAGTATACGATTACCAATCCTGTCAGCAGGGATAATGCCTATAATACCTTTCAGGAATTGTTAAAGCTGGGCGCCATCCCCATTGTAAATGAAAATGATACCGTATCTACCTATGAAATTCAGTTTGGTGATAACGATACCCTGTCTGCACTGGTGTCCTCTTTGATCGGGGCAGACCTTCTGATTCTGTTATCAGATATTGACGGTCTCTTCACGGATGATCCTCATGAAAATCCGGATGCCAGGTTTATAGATCTGGTAGAAGAATTAGATGACCATTTCTTAAAAATGGGAAAAGATTCTACTGGAAGCAAGGTGGGAACCGGAGGAATGAGTACAAAACTGATGGCAGCAAAGATTGCAACTACATCAGGTGCGGATATGGTGATTGCCAATGGAGCGGATTTCCATATTATCCATAAAATTATCCAAGGAGAACCTTACGGAACTTTATTTGTCGGTAAGGCAGATCATACATTTTCATTAGTAGATTATCTTAATGATCTTGATCATTAACAGATGGGAGATGATAACATGGGGATTTCAAATGAAAAAATACAGAGAATCAATGAACTGGCACATAAATCAAAGGCAGAAGGCCTCACAGAGGCTGAAAAACAGGAACAGGCAGTATTAAGAAGAGAATATATCGATGCATTTAAGGCAAATTTAAAGAGCCAGCTGGATAATATTGATGTTCAGGAAGCTGATGGAACCATCGTAAACCTGGGCGAAAAATATGGAGCAAAGAAGTTTGGAAGTTAACTTCCAAATCTTCCGTTATTGACGCAGCAAGTGCGTCATGAAGGAGGAAAAAATGGAAAAAAAGGACATTAGAAAAAAAGTATTTTCTCTTAGAAAACAACTAACTGAGAAAGAATTAACAGATAACAGCAGCATCATCTGCCGGAAGATATTAGAGAGTAAAGAATATCAGGACTCTGATACGGTGTTTGTATATATGGACTGCAAGGGTGAAGTATCCATGAAGCCTTTATTAGAGCAGGCATGGAAAGATGGGAAAAGAGTTGCTGCACCAAGGGTGACAGGACCTGGTACTATGAAGTATTATTATATTTCCTCTTATGATGATGTGGCACCTGGTTATTATGATATCCCGGAACCGGTAACTGCAGAAGAGGCTGTAACGGAAGAAGGGTTGCTTATTGTTCCAGGTGTTGGATTTGACCCTATGCGTCACCGCTGTGGATACGGACAGGGATTTTATGACCGCTATTTATCCGCACATCCCCAGCATCCTACGATTGCTGTGGCCTTTGAGTTTCAGATGGTAGATCAGATTGATATCAATGAATTTGATCAGCTGCCTGATAAACTTTTTACTGAGAAGAAAAACTATTAGCAAAAAAGAGAGGCAATAGCCTCTCTTTTGCAGGATATCAGAAAGGGATAAGAATGTATCATTCAATAGATTTAGATCAGATTGACCTTAACGGAAGAATACCGGACGAGGAACCGGAAAGACAATATTACTATATGGCAAAAGCCAGAGAACTTGTAAAAGAAAAGAGTGAAATGCTGGGAAGACCGCTTACCTGCTGCATCACTACCTTTGGCTGTCAGATGAATGCCAGGGACAGTGAAAAGCTTGCGGGCATTCTGGAACAGATCGGGTATATCATGACAGAATCTGAAAATGCAGATTTTGTCATTTATAATACCTGTACCGTCCGGGAAAATGCAAATATGCGTGTATATGGCAGACTTGGTGTACTGAATAATCTGAAAAAGAAGAATCCTCATATGCTCATTGCTTTATGTGGCTGTATGATGCAGGAGCCGGAAGTGGTAGAAAAGATTAAGACCAGTTACCGGTTTGTTGACCTGATATTTGGTACGCATAATATCTATAAATTTGCAGAACTTTTGGCTACGAGACTTTGTTCTGACCGCATGATCATTGATATCTGGAAGGATACGGATAAAATTGTGGAAGATCTTCCGATTGAACGCAAATATTCCTTTAAATCCGGTGTGAATATCATGTTTGGATGTAACAATTTCTGCAGCTATTGTATCGTTCCCTATGTAAGAGGGCGGGAGCGTAGCAGAGATCCAAAGGATATCATCAGGGAAATCGAAAATCTGGTGAAAGACGGCGTGGTAGAAGTCATGCTTCTGGGTCAGAATGTCAATTCTTATGGGAAAACCCTGGAAAATCCAATGACCTTTGCGCAACTTCTGCAGGAAATTGAAAAGATCGAAGGCCTGGAGAGAATCCGTTTTATGACCTCTCATCCGAAGGATCTTTCCGATGAATTAATAGACGTGATGGCTCATTCCAAGAAGATCTGCAATCATATGCATCTTCCATTGCAGTCAGGAAGCAGCCGTATCCTGAAAATCATGAACCGTCATTATACGAAAGAAGACTATCTGGAGCTTGTAGAAAAATTAAGAAAAGCTGTGCCGGATATTTCCCTGACTACAGATATCATTGTGGGATTCCCGGGGGAAACAGAAGAAGATTTTGAGGAAACCCTTGATGTAGTCAGAAAGGTACGCTTTGACAGTGCCTTTACCTTTATTTATTCCAAGAGGACGGGTACGCCTGCTGCCAAAATGGAAAATCAGATACCGGAAGAAGTCATTAAGCCAAGATTTGACAGACTCTTAAAAGAAGTACAGGATATTTCCAGAGAAATGGCGGCAAGGATGACAGGACAGACCCTGCCGGTACTTGTGGAAGAACAGAATGATCATGATGAAACTCTTTTGACAGGAAGACTGACCAATAATCTGCTGGTTCATTTTCCTGGCAGTACAGATTTGATCGGAAAAATCGTAAATGTACATTTATCAGAATGTAAAGGGTTCTACTATATGGGAGAAATGGAGAAATAGACGTGGAACAGTTAACACCAATGATGCAGCAATATGTTGAGACGAAAAAGCAGTATCAGGATTGTATTCTATTTTACAGACTGGGTGATTTTTATGAAATGTTTTTTGAGGATGCATTGATTGCCTCCAAAGAGCTGGAAATCACCCTGACAGGGAAAAGCTGTGGGCAGGAAGAACGCGCTCCTATGTGCGGTGTTCCTTTTCATGCTGTAGATGGATATCTGAACCGCCTGGTCTCCAAGGGCTATAAAGTTGCCATCTGTGAGCAGGTGGAAGATCCCAAGCTTGCCAAAGGCCTGGTAAAAAGAGAAGTGGTCCGGATTGTAACACCGGGAACCACCATGGATACCATGGCTTTAGATGAGACCAGAAACAATTATCTCATGTCTATTGTATATACCACAGATAAATACGGCATATCTGTTGCCGATATTTCGACGGGAGCCTATTTTGTTACGGAAGTGGAATCTGCAAAGAAGCTTACAGACGAGATTGCCAGATATTCTCCTTCTGAGATTATCTGTAATCAATCTTTTTATGTAAGTGGAATTGATATAGAAGATTATCGAAACAGACTGGGGATAACCATCTATTCCCTGGAAGACTGGTACTTTGACGATGAAAGATGCAGAGAGGCTCTAAAAAAGCAGTTTGTTACCGAGGATATTTCCAGTCTTGGGCTGGCAGATTTTAACTGCGGAGTCATCGCTGCAGGAGCTTTATTGCAGTACCTGATAGAAACGCAGAAGACGTCCTTATCGAATCTGACAGAGATTAAGCCTTATCTGACAGGGAAATATATGCTCCTGGACAGTTCCACCAGACGAAATCTGGAGCTCTGCGAGACCCTTCGTGAAAAACAGAAAAAAGGCTCTCTTTTGTGGGTACTGGATAAAACGAAAACTGCCATGGGAGCACGTATGCTGAGAAGTTTTATTGAACAGCCTCTTATAGATCTGGAAGAAATAGAACTTCGTCAGGGTGCTGTTGCGGAATTAAATCAAAATGCCATTGCCAGAGAAGAAATCAGAGAATATTTGAACCCCATTTATGACCTGGAACGTCTGATCAGTAGAATCAGCTATAAATCGGCCAATCCAAGAGATCTGATCGCATTTAAAAACTCACTGTCCATGATTCCTCATATCAAATATATCATGGGTGATTTTAAAAGCGAATTATTATGTAAAATAAGAGAAGAAATCGATCCGTTAGAAGATATCTGTCATCTGATTGAAACTGCAATTAAGGATGAACCACCTATTTCTGTCCGTGAGGGGGAGATCATTAAAACCGGTTTCCATGAAGAAATTGACCGGTTAAGAAATGCCAAAACAGAGGGAAAGACCTGGCTTGCAGAAATGGAAGCCAAAGAAAGAGAAGCCACAGGAATTAAAAACCTCAGAATTAAATATAATAAAGTATTTGGTTATTATATTGAGGTTACAAATTCTTATAAAGACCTTGTGCCGGAACATTATATGAGAAAGCAGACCCTGGCAAATGCAGAAAGATATATCACACCGGAATTAAAAGAATTAGAGGATGTGATCCTGGGAGCTGAAGATAAACTGGTTGCCCTGGAATATGAGCTTTTCTGTGAAGTAAGGGATCAGATTGCGGGACAGATCCTCCGTATTCAGCAGACGGCAAGGGCAATAGCCGGAATTGATGTATTTGCATCCCTTTCTTTTGTAGCAGAGAGAAATAATTATGTGTGCCCGAAAATGAATAACAGAGGGCTGATCAATATCAAGGATGGCCGCCATCCTGTGGTAGAACAGATGATCCACAACGATATGTTTATCGCAAATGATACGTATCTGGACAATGGAAAGAACCGTATTTCCATCATTACAGGACCGAATATGGCGGGCAAATCCACTTATATGCGCCAGAGTGCATTGATCGTTCTTATGGCACAGATTGGTTCCTTTGTACCGGCATCCAGTGCCAAAATCGGCATCGTAGACAGGATCTTTACCCGTGTAGGGGCATCTGATGACCTGGCTTCCGGTCAGAGTACCTTTATGGTAGAAATGACAGAGGTGGCAAATATTTTAAAAAATGCAACCTCAAACAGCTTATTGATCTTAGATGAGATCGGACGGGGAACCAGTACTTTTGATGGCCTGAGCATTGCCTGGGCAGTCGTGGAGTATATCAGTAATCCAAAGCTACTGGGAGCAAAGACCTTATTTGCAACCCATTATCATGAACTGACTGAGCTGGAAGGAAAACTTTCCAACGTCAATAATTATTGTATTGCCGTAAAGGAAAAGGGAGACGATATTGTATTCCTGCGGAAAATCGTAAAAGGCGGTGCCGATAAGAGCTACGGTATTCAGGTGGCCAAGCTTGCCGGAGTGCCGGATTCTGTCATTGAACGAGCCAAGGAACTGGTACAGGAATTAAGTGATGCGGATATTACAGAGACAGTCAGTGAAACCCGTTCCGAGAATAAGGTAAAGCAGAAAAAGAAACCAAAACGTTATGATCAGGTTGACCTAGACCAAATGACGTTATTAGATACAGTAAGTGATGAAGACATCTTAAATGAATTAAGAGACATCGATATCTCCGTATTGACTCCTATTGAAGCACTGAATGTGCTGAATCGTTTGCAGAATCGTCTGAAAAACAGATGGTAGGAAAGGATTTCTATGAATAAGATTGCGGTTTTAGATGACAACACCATTGATAAAATAGCCGCCGGTGAGGTAATTGAACGGCCGGCTTCTGTTGTAAAGGAGCTGGTGGAAAATGCCATAGATGCCGGGGCAAATGCGGTGACCGTTGAGATTAAAGACGGTGGAATTTCTCTTATACGAATCACCGATAACGGAAGCGGTATTGAAGCAGACCAGGTTCCAACGGCTTTTTTAAGACATGCCACCAGTAAGATTCGAACGGTAGAGGATCTGTTAAATGCCACTTCCCTGGGCTTTCGAGGTGAGGCCTTATCCAGCATTGCTGCTGTCTGCCAGGTTGAACTGATTACCAAGACGCCGGAAAGCCTCACAGCGGTGAGGTATCTGATTGAAGGGGGAAAAGAAAAAGGGATCGAAGAGATCGGTGCTCCGCCCGGGACAACTTTTCTGGTTCGGAATCTGTTTTTTAATACCCCGGCCAGAAAGAAGTTTTTAAAGACCGCGCAGACAGAAGCGGGATATGTCAGTGACCTGATGGAACACATTGCTTTGTCCCATCCGGAAGTCTCTTTTAAATTTATCTCATCAAATCAGACAAAGCTCCATACTTCCGGCAATCATAATCTGAAGGACATTATTTACAATATCTACGGCAGGGACATTGCAAATCAGCTCCTGGAAATTGATGCGACGTCTGACGATGGTATCTGTCTGAAAGGCTTTATCGGAAAACCGATTGTTTCCAGAGGAAACAGAAATTTTGAAAACTATTTTGTAAATGGCAGATATATCAGAAGTAAGGTGATCTCCAAGGCTATCGAAGATGCCTATGGTCCCTACATGATGAAACATAAATATCCCTTTACCGTTCTTCATCTGACCATGGATGGTGAGATGCTGGATGTAAATGTTCATCCTGCTAAAATGGAACTTCGTTTTCAGGATAATGAGAAAATGTACGACTTTATCTGTAAGGCACTTTCTGATGCACTGTCACAGAAAGAAATGATTCCTCAGGTATCTGTTGGAAAAGAAGAGAAGACAGTAATGAAAAAAGCCGAGCCGGTAAAATATGCAGAACCCTTTGAAAAGAACAGAATAGAGAAGGAAAAGAAAATTGACTCTCAGAAAGAAGCGGCAGCGGGCTATCCCTGGACCTTGCCGAAACTGGTGAAAGAGCAGGCTCCTGTTCCGGAAAAACCGGAGATCATCCAGCCTTACATGAAACCTAAGGTCTCTGTTGTAAGAGAAGTGCCGCCTGTAAGGGAAGAAATACCAGTTTCCAATCCGGAAACAGTTCATGAGGAGCTGGAGAAGCTTGCATCTGCAACGGTGAAGGAAACAGACTTTTTTTCAGAAAAGTTACTGGATAAAAATAATGTGAAGGAGCATAAGATCATCGGTCAGTTATTTAAAACTTACTGGCTGGTGGAATTTAAAGATAACCTTTTTATCATTGACCAGCATGCTGCCCATGAGAAGGTTTTATATGAACGGACGATGAAGTCTTTGAAAAACAGGGATTATACGTCTCAATTGTTAAATCCTCCCATTATTCTCAGTTTATCCATGCAGGAAGAAAATCTTCTTCAGAAACATATGGAGGAATTTACGGCTATCGGATATGAGATTGAATCCTTTGGAGGAAGAGAATATGCCTTAAGGGCTGTTCCGGACAATCTCTTTGGAATTGCCAAAGAAGAATTATTTATTGAGATGCTGGACAGTTTATCCGGGCAGACAGAACACGCCAAAGCAGAAAGTATCTATGAAAAGATAGCCTCCATGTCCTGTAAGGCAGCAGTGAAAGGAAATCATCAGCTTTCTCTGATGGAAGTGGAAGCCCTGATCGATGAACTCCTGACATTAGACAATCCTTATCATTGTCCTCATGGACGTCCGACGATTGTCTCCATGTCGAAATATGAGATAGAAAAGAAATTTAAACGAATTGTATAATGATGACCATGAAAAAACCATTAGTAATTTTAACCGGACCTACTGCAGTAGGCAAAACGGAATTGTCCATAAAACTGGCGAAACAGATTGGCGGAGAAATTATCTCTGCTGATTCCATGCAGGTATACAAAGGAATGGATATCGGCTCTGCCAAGATTATGCCGGAAGAGATGCAGGGCATCCCACACTATCTGATTGATGTCCTTTCCCCGGATGAGGAGTTTCATGTGGTCCGTTTTCAGGAAATGGCCAAAGAAGCTCTAAAGCAGATCTATTCCCATGGAAAGATACCCATAGTGGTGGGAGGAACCGGATTTTACATTCAGGCTCTGCTTTATGATATCGATTTTACGGAAAATGATCAGAATCAGGCATACCGGAAGGAACTGGAAGAACTGGCAAAAGAGAAGGGAACAGCGTATCTTCATGACATGTTAAGAACTGTGGATCCCGCCTCTGCGGAAACGATTCATGCTAATAATGTCAAACGTGTAATTCGTGCACTGGAATATTATCAGCAGACGGGAGAACCGATTTCAAGGCACAACGAAGAAGAACGTAAGAAAACCTCTCCCTATAATTTTGCATATTTTGTTTTAACGGATGACAGAGCCAGACTCTATCAGAGAATCGATAAGAGAGTGGATCTCATGTTAGAGGCAGGACTGGTGGATGAAGTAGAAAAACTGAAAAATATGGGATATACCAGAAACATGGTATCTATGCAGGGACTGGGATATAAAGAAATCCTGGATTATTTTTCAGGAGAAATCACGCTGGATGAGGCCATTTACCGAATCAAGCGGGATTCCAGACACTTTGCGAAACGGCAGCTCACCTGGTTTAAACGGGAAAGGGATGTGATCTGGATCTCCAAAGAAGAGTATGGGTATCAGGAGGAAGCAATCCTTGATGAAATGCTGCGGATACTGTCAGATAAAAATATAATAACTATACGAAATGAAAGAGGAAACCTATGAGTGAGACAACGATGAACCAGATGTATCAGGAACTTGGCATTTCAGAAGAAGTCTATACATTTGGACAAGAGATAGAAAAACAGTTAAAAGAAAGATTTGAAAAAATTGATGAAGTAACGGAATATAATCAGTTAAAAGTAATCCGTGCCATGCAGAAAAACCGGGTAAGTGCTGAATGCTTCCAGACCAGTACAGGTTATGGATATAATGACCTGGGAAGGGAAACCTTAGAAGCTGTATATGCTTCCGTATTCGGAACCGAGGCAGCTCTGGTAAGACCTCAGATTACCTGCGGAACTCATGCCCTGGCAATTGCTTTGGCGGGAAATCTTCGCCCTGGAGATGAAATGATTTCTATTTCAGGCAAACCCTATGATACCCTGGAAGAGGTCATTGGTATCAGACCTTCCAACGGATCTCTGGCAGAATATGGGATTACCTACAAGCAGGTAGATCTGCTGGAAAACGGTGAGTTTGATTTTGAAAAAATAAGAGAAACCATCAGTGAAAAAACAAAACTGGTAGAAATCCAGCGTTCTAAAGGATATCAGACAAGACCGACCTTATCCGTTGAAAAAATCGCAAAGGCAATTGCTTTTGTAAAGAGCATTCGGGAAGATATCATTGTCATGGTCGATAACTGTTACGGTGAATTTGTAGAACTTCATGAACCCAGTGAATATGGTGCCGATATGGTAGTGGGATCCCTGATCAAAAATCCGGGCGGCGGCCTTGCACCCATCGGGGGCTATATTGCAGGAACCAGAAAATGCATTGAAAATGCAGCTTATCGTCTGACTTCTCCTGGTCTTGGACTGGAAGTCGGAGCGACCCTGGGGGTAAATAAAGACTTTTTCCAGGGATTATTTTTAGCTCCTACCGTTGTGGGAGGTGCCTTAAAGGGCGCCATTTTTGCAGCAAATATTTACGAAAGACTGGGATTTAAGGTAGTGCCTGACTCAAAAGAAAGCCGTCATGATATTATCCAGGCGGTAGAATTTGGAACCCCGGAGGGACTGATTGCTTTCTGTGAAGGAATCCAGGCCGGAGCACCGGTGGACAGTTATGTTACTCCTGAGCCCTGGGATATGCCAGGATATGACAGTGAGGTTATTATGGCAGCCGGAGCATTTATCCAGGGATCTTCTATTGAATTAAGTGCAGATGGTCCTTTAAAGCCACCATATGCGGCATATTTCCAGGGAGGGCTTACCTGGTATCATGCGAAACTTGGAATCTTAAAATCCCTTCAGCAGCTGATGGATAAAAATCTTGTTAAATTACCATAAAAATCGGGAAAGGAGCCTTCCGGGATGGATGTGATTGTAATTGGTGCCGGCGCCTCGGGCATGATGGCAGCTGTCACTGCCGCACAACACGGTGCCAAAGTGACTCTTCTTGAAAAAATGGAAAAACCGGGGAAAAAACTTCTGATCACCGGGAATGGAAGATGTAATCTGACAAATTCCAGTTATGAAAGAGAAGATACTTACCGAAGTGATGATATATCTGCTGTAAACCATGCATTGTCCAGATTTTGCTATCGTGATACGATTTCATGGTTTCAGAATCTGGGGCTGCTCCTTCAGGAGAAAAATGGATATTATTACCCGGTTTCCAATCAGGCCGTTTCCGTGTTGGATATTTTATTACAGGAAATGCGAAGGCTTTCTGTAAAACAGAAATATCAGGAAAAAGTGCTCTCTATTTCAAAAGAAGGAAATCAGTGGCTGGTAAAAACAGAAGGGTGGCAGTATCAGGCAGATAAAGTCATTTTTGCCGCCGGATCTAAGGCAGCACCTGTTACCGGTTCTGACGGAAATGGCTATGATATTCTTAAAAAACTGGGATTTCAGATACAGGAGCCCGGGGAGGCACTCGTACCATTAAAGGTAAAGGAAAAATGGGTAAAGAAGCTGGCGGGAATCAGAATGCCTGTGAAACTGACCCTTTCTGTGGAAGAAAATTCAGATACGATAAAAACTTATCACGATCAGGGGGAACTGCAATGGACAGAATACGGCATATCAGGGATTGCTGTATTTCAGCTGAGCAGATACGCGGTGCTGGGAATTCGGGAAGGAAAAAAAGTTACCATGGAACTGGATCTGCTGCCCTCCATGAAGGAAAAGAAGCTGCTTCATTTTATGACCATTCATTTGCAACAGAAAAAAGCAGAAGATGTCCTTTCCGGTGTGATGCCGAAAAAGATGATACCGGTATTCATGGAACTGGCAAAATCAGCAAAGAAAAACCTTTTAAAAGAAAAGCCTGAAAACATTGCAGAATGCTTTACCATGCTGATCAAGCATTTATCTGTCCAGATCATTGGCTCCAAGGGCTTTGATATGGCGCAGTCCTGCTCTGGAGGAATCTCTGTAAAAGAGATTAACCCGGATTCCATGGAAGCTGTGAGATTCCCAGGTCTGTATCTT
>JBJEMC010000182.1:0-6893 GCA_051879475.1 Muricoprocola sp.
ATAATACATAATTTATATCATCACTTGTTTCGTGTTTATGTAATCCAATGGAACCCCCGGCATGGATGGAACATGGAATGATCTTTCCCTGCTCATCCATATACATTTTGGCTGTCATCATTCCTGTACCGTTGTTCATTCCAGGTACTGTAATTTCTTTCATTTTATTAAAATCAATTAACATAGTCTCTTCTCCAAATATCGAATCGTTAATCTTTTTTCTGGTACTATAGCACATCTATCCTGACATGTGTCAAGCACTCTCTTAAAAATCATTAAGAGGATAACACATATTCATAAAAAACAAACTCCGTCAATCCTGTACTCTCATAATATATTTTTCCTTTTCCACAATTGATGAATCCATATTTTTCATATAATTTCTGTGCCGGCTTATTTGTTCCGATGGCATCCAGCCGAACGGCTTTCTTGTTCATATGTTCAGCCATTTTTATGATTTCATCAAGCGTGGCAGTGGCAATTCCCTTCCCCTGATAATCAGGGTCGACTGCCAGCAGATGAACTACTGCCACCTCATTATCTGCGGCATCAATCGTCCATTTCATTTCCCTGTATCCTTCTGACTGTGTATTCGTCACCACCACAGCACCAACCAGATCGGTATCATGACAAATCAAATACATTTCTTCATTTTTAATGTATGTTATCCAATCAGAATCGTTGGGATATATCTCTTTTTTCCATTGAAGGATACTCGCGTATTCTTCAGAACTATCCAGAAGTTTCCAATAGATCTCCCGGATTCGTTCAAGGTCAGTTATAACTGCTTTGTATAATTTCAAGTTTCTCATATTACCTCTCCAAGGGCTTTAGAAAATAGCATTATAAAATCGTAACTTTGCACTTTTTTAAATAGCATGCAATGCCATACTTTTTAATATCATCGATTCCCTGATTCTTCAATTCTTCTTCATATTGGTTCACTTCAATCTGTCTCAATGCCTCTTTGCAGGCTTGCTCCAGATTTCCATCATGTGCATACTTTACTTCCAGGATAATTCCCGTCTCGCTATCTTCGGTTTCAATTACAATGCCACTGTACCCTTCTCCTGTTTCACGGTTGGAAGAAACCATCCAGTTTTCTTTTACTCCCAAAATCCCCAGAAGCATACCATGATAGAAATTCTCCTTCAGTTCTTTTCTTACAAAGGTATCACGAATACTGATCGTCTTTTTCAAATAATCTGTAAAGCACTGTTGGACTTTTTCTGCATTTCCAATCTCCAGTGCACTGCAGAATTCATTCAGACTCTTTCCATCCTGTTTCACCTTCTCTTTAAACAGCTCCATAATCTGCGTCGTAAATATATTCCGTATTTCCAGATTCGGGATTGCAAGACGCAGGATATTGCCCTGTGCTTCTCCTCTCTGTGTCAGATATCCCGTTGTAAACAAAACACTCCATATATGTTCTATATCCTTGTACATATTTTTGTACATAAGTTCCTGATGAATCTCTTTTGGTATCTCCTCCCCGGCAACCAGCTTTTCGATCTCCCTCTTGGTCGTCTGATTATCTGAACTCTGTACAAATTTTCTTACCGCATCATTACTACTGGTATTGATCCAGTAATTCTGAGGCGCACTATGGGGATTATCCTGAAGTGCATCACAGAAATTCAAAACATCCCATGGACAATATACATCCACATTCCCAAAACGATATCCATCATACCATTCTTTTACCGTCTCATATCTGTCGGCACATCCATAATACGCAAGCATCGCCTTTACTTCATCATCTGTAAATCCAAAATATTCATCAAAACGGACATCCGTTACAGAACGCACTTTCAGATTATTCAATCCGGTAAAAATGCTTTCTTTGGCAATTCTCATGCATCCTGTCATAACTGCAAACTGCAGACTGTCATTTGTTTTTAACGCCTGCCCCAGAATCCCCCGGATCAAATTCGTCATCTCATCATAATATCCATATTCAAAGGCTTTCGCCAAAGGAACATCATATTCATCAATGAGAATGATCACCTTTTTCTGAAAATGTTTCTGAAGTAATTCCGATAATTTCCGCAGGCTGCTAAAAAGCATGGCATCGCTCATATCATCCTGCAGCAGTTTTCTGTATATGTCTTTATCATAATCTGTAAGTTTGTCACTTTCCTGCAGATACTGCGCTTTGCCTGCTGTATCATTCATAAGCAAAATCATGCTTTCTTTTGCATTCTCATAAGTAACAGAGGCATCCAGTCCCTTCAGAGAAATGGATATTACCGGATATTTCCCCATATATTCTTCGCAGATCTGTGCATGATTTGCAATATCCAGTCCCTGAAAAATATCTTTTCTTCCCTCTATGGAAAAGAAACTTTTCAACATGCTCATATTCAGAGATTTTCCAAATCTCCTCGGTCTGGTAAACAATGTTACTTCCGACCAATTTGAAATCAGTTCCCGGATCATTTCCGTTTTATCAACATAGTAAAAATCATCTTCCCGAAGTTTTTCAAAATCTTCTATTCCAATTGGAAGCTTCTTCTTTCTTCTGTCCATGCACCTCATCCTCCTCTGATTTCTTATTCTCTATTGTAACAGTTTTTTTCTAAAAAACCTATGGTTTCTTCATCTTTTTTCTTCTGTTTCTTCCACAAAAAAGAGACATAAGATGCTCCTTTTTCCAGGGGCTTTAATGCCCCTTATGCTTTTCTCTTTTCTTTTGCTGTTTCATTTCAAACAGTCGCTGTTCCTCTTCCTCTTTTCGTTCGCGGCTTCGGACCTTGCGCTCCTGCTTGTTCTGTTCCTGTTGTAACTTCAATGCCTGCTGCGATTTTGTTCCAATGCCTGTTTCCTGCATCTGCTTTTTCGCTTCACGCTGGATACGTTTCGGATTCCATTTTGTCTCCTTTACAACAGTATCAACAGCCGGACTGAATTTTAAACTGAAATAGTATCTTTGAATATATTCCTGTATTTCATAATCTTTTGGCTCTGCACCAAAAGTCACCTTTGCTACAGTCAACTTCTCATTTTCGATATGCTCAAATACACCTACCCAAAATGGCTCTTCAAAGTATACTGTCATCTTTCCACTTACTTTGTCCATAATTTCTCCACTCCGTTCCGGTCGGCTCAGAGCACCCTACCAGCTCTAGCACATTTTTCAATGCACATTGCGTTTTTATCTTTGCATTTATTTTTCTTCTATAATACAATACTTGTACCATCTTTCGCAAGAAGACAACCAACATGAACAAATTTATGATGAAGATATGTGTTACAGTTCAGGTGCCATTGTTCCGCGAGGTGTTTTGCTTGGCTTTTTCATCGTTACTGGAACGCACGTGAACCGTAACAGATGTGTCAAGGTCTCTCCTGTCAGAGCGAAAAAGTAGTTTTCCTGGAATCTTTTTTCTGGTAAAATACTTATACAGATCTGTCTTGCATACACATCGGTTATGCCTCATGAAAAGGAAAATGGATGGACAATATTAAAGATAACACACCTTACGATGACGTATATCGAACGATGTTAAATGATTGTACAGAACTGATAATCCCTGTTGTAAATGAGATGTTTCTGGAAAACTATACAGGAAAAGAACCCGTTGTTTTACTTCCGGAAATTCATTTTATAAATCAGCAGGACGGAAATACGAAAGAAAAAATAACAGACAGCTGTTTTGAGATACGGTCCGAGCTGCCCAGGAAGTTCCATGTTGAATGCCAGAGCACACCGGATGGAAGCATGGCAATCAGATTCTTTGAATATGATTCTCAAATTGCCCTTGACCATGGTGAATTGGAGAATCACAAGCTGACGCTGAGGTTTCCACATTCAGGAGTATTATATTTACGGTATACATCCAAAACCCCTGATAATATGGAGATTATTCTTGATACTCCCGGAGGGATTATAACTTATACGATTCCCATAATGAAAGTAGCGGATTACTCCATAGAAGAAATCTTCCAGAAAAACCTTCTGTTTCTCCTTCCATTTCATATCTTCCGTTATGAAAAGGATTTTAAAAACTATGAGAAGGATAAAGAAAAACTCGAAGAACTGACACAGACCTATCGGACAATACGAAAAAGATTAGACACTTTGTGTCAAAGTGGCGAAATCAACGAATATGTAAAATGCATGATCATAGATATGATGAAACGTGTGATCAGACAAATTACTGCAAATTATGAGCAGATACAGAAAGGAGTGAATAGCGAAATGGGTGGAAAAGTACTGGAATATGAAGCTAAAACGATCTTAAACCGTGGGATTGCCGAAGGTTTGAATCGCGGTATTACCGAAGGGCTAAATCGTGGGATTCTGCAATCATTAATAACTCAGGTAAGCAAAAAGATCAAAAAAGGCTATTCCGTGCCGGAGATTGCCGATCAGTTGGAAGAGTCTGAAAACAATATACAAAAGATATATGACGTTATTAAAGAATCTGGTACCGATAGCAGCCTGGATGTGATTGTTGATAAAGTCATGGAAAGCAAAGAATAGTGTAACTGCAAACATAACATAAAAGAAGGCAGATCCGATAAGCAGGATAGATCTGAGCAAAAGCCAAGGGGCTCTAATGCCCCTTATGTTTTTTCTTTCCTCCAGTTTCCAACCTTCTTTTTCATTCTGTAAATGATTCAGAAAACATGACTCTACAGATTTTCCCAATCTATCTTTTCATTCCGATAGAAAAAATCATGGTCATGTTCCCCAATTTTACGGAGTACACGACATGGATTTCCTACAGCAACAACATTATCAGGAATATCTTTTACAACAACACTCCCGGCACCAATTACTGAATTTTCTCCAATGGTAACGCCTGGAACTATAATAGTACCTGCTCCAATCCAAACATTTTTACCAATATGAACCGTCTTGTTATACTGCATTGCAGCTTCACGAAGTGATGGTTCAATGGGATGATTGGCAGTTGCTCCTAAAAAAACCTGCTCATATCCATCTTTTCTAATGTAAGCAGTTGTATTTTTTTATCAATGCCTCCGCCATACCCTGTCAGATTTCCGTTTGTACCAACAACTCTGTGGCATGGAATGATCACCGATATCGGATTATGTCCGACTGCACCTCCAACGGCCTGAGCTGACATTTTTGCAATGCCTCTTTCGGCCGCAATTCTCCTGGCTATATCACCGTATGTTATCGTATGCCCGTATGGAATTTCCAGCAAAATATTCCATACAGCCTTTCGGAAATCGGAACCGATCATATGCATATGCGGCGTAAAATCCGGTTCCTTACCTGAAAAATAAATATCCAGCCATTGCTTTGTTTCCTGCAGAATATCAACTTCCCGATCGACAATGTTGCCCTTACATACATCTGCTGAATACTTCTGTTTTTCAAACCAGAGACCAATCAGCCCCTCTTCATCTGCCGCCAGCCAAATCTTTCCCAGCGGTGAATTATAATATGTAGTATATATCACTGTGTACCTCCTGCCAGCACCTTTTTAAATCTGAAGAAGAATATTGTTCCGCAAATCGTGGCGGACATCATATCCGCAACACATTCTGCATAGTATACGCCGCTTACGCCGAACAAATATGAAAACAGATAGGCAAAGGGAATCAAAAGAATCAGCTTTCTGAGCACGGCTATAAAGAGGGATATCCCCGCTTCACCCATGGCAACAAAGGTGGTCTGACAGGCTCTCTGGATTCCGAAAATGAGCATTCCCGCCAAAAAGATCGGCAGATATTTTACTGCAAGAGCGATCAGCTCTCTGTCAGATGTAAACATTCTGACAAAGGGATACGGAAACAGCATCATGATCAAAGCAGAAACCATACAGAATGAAAAAGAAACTGCCAGCGTTTTATAGTAACAATCCTTCAGACGTGCAAGATTCTTCGCTCCAAAGCTGTATGACAAAATAGGGGTAACGCCCTGGGTGAATCCGGTAATCGGTGTCGAGATCAGCATCATCACACTTTGCAGAATGGCCAGCGTGCTGACATGAATATCGCCGCCATAGTATTTCAGACGTCTGTTTAATACAAATCCTATCATGGATTCCGTTGCTGCCATAACAAAGGAAGCTATTCCCAGTGTAAAAATGCTCATTATGGTTTTCATCTTAGGCTTTAAATAACGGGGAAGCAGACGTAAAGAGGTTTTACTGTCCGTCAATACCCGCAAAACCCATACCGCGCTGACTGCCTGTGAGATAATTGTTGCGAATGCCGCACCTTTCACTCCCATATTGAAAACAAAGATAAACAACGGGTCAAGGAAAATATTGAGTACGGCACCAATCATGGTGCTTACCATTGCATGCATGCTTTTTCCCTGTGCAGATAAAAAGGTATTCAGTCCGACGCTGATCTGGACGAATAATGTGCCGATTAAATAAACGGACAGATAAGCATTTGCATAACCGTATGTAACCTCAGAGGCTCCAATTAAATATAAAACCGGCGTTTTTACGATGTATGCCACAAGGGACAGCGTCACGGAAAACACAAGCAGCAAAAATGTTCCGTTTCCCAGTATTTCATGCGCTTTTTCTTTATCATTTGCCCCCAGCGCACGAGACGCCAGAGGTGCTCCACCACCTGAAACAAAGGAGGAAAATGCTGAAATTAAAGTGATGATCGGAATGCAAAGTCCAAGACCCGCCAGAGCATCCCGCCCGATATCCGGCATATTTCCAATATACATTCTGTCAACAATGTTGTACAGCAGATTAACAATCTGAGCCAGAATGCTCGGAATCGTCATACGTGCAATCAACTTCCACATTTTTTCTTTACCAAGAACTTCTTCGTTTTTCATAATTTCACCATTCTATCATGTAAATATTTTCTTCCCATACACTATACACCATTTGCAGAAAAATAGCTACCAGAGCATGACAAAAGCGACAGTTTCCTGCCGCTTT
>JBJEMC010000183.1:0-1514 GCA_051879475.1 Muricoprocola sp.
TCATGGGAGGAGAGGTCATTGCCATCCATGTCAGTCAGAGAATCTCCAGGATTCTGCAATTATCCGGGATCAAAAAGATCATAAAAATATCAATGCAGGATGAAAATTGATGGAGGAAAGAAGTTGGGAAGGGAACTTTCAAATCTACTATTATCGACGCAGCAAGTGCGTCAGGAAAGGGGAAAAAATGAAGAATCATATGAAAATTGAGTTTGACAGTCTGGCCTGTAATGAGGGATTTGCAAGAGTAGCAGTGGCCTCTTTTATGACACAGATGAATCCCACTCTGGAAGAGGTGGCAGATGTGAAGACGGCAGTTTCCGAAGCTGTTACCAATGCCATCGTACATGGCTACGAGAATGAAGTACATAAAGTAGAGATCCGCTGTGAAATAGAAGGACATTGCCTGAAATTATGGGTATCAGACTCAGGTGTAGGCATTCCGGATATCCAGAAGGCAATGGAGCCATTATTTACGACAAAGCCGGAACTGGAACGTTCCGGAATGGGCTTCACTTTTATGGAAGCCTTTATGGATGAGATTAAGGTAACTTCCAGGGTTCATCAGGGAACCACCGTATATATGGAAAAGCTTATAGGCAGAGATATGACAAAAAGAGGTGAAGAGTAATAAGCATGGAAAACACCTTGGATTTGATCAAAAGGGCACACCAGGGGGATAAAAATGCAAGAGAACAGATCATCCGTGATAATATGGGACTGGTTTATCTCACCGCAAAACGGTTTCAGGGAAGAGGAACCGAAATGGAAGACCTGATACAGATCGGAAGCATCGGTCTTATGAAGGCAATTGACCATTTTGATACGGATATGGAGGTAAAATTTTCCACCTATGCCATTCCTGTGATTACCGGCGAGTTAAAGCGTTTTTTCCGGGATGATGGCATGATCAAAGTGGGAAGAAAATTAAAGGAACATGCCTACCAGATAGCAAAGAAGAGTGAAGCCCTGCAGGAACGTTACGGAAGGGAACCCACCATTGATGAGATATCACAGGAAATCGCTCTGGACAGAGAGGAAGTAGTATGGGCTCTGGAAGCCTGTGCCCAGGTGGAATCCCTTCAGAAACCCATTTTTCAGGGAGATGGGACGCAGACAAACCTGGAAGAACGGATAGAACAGAAAGAAGATGCCAATGAAAACCTGCTAAATGAACTGTTGATCCAGGATCTGCTTAGCAAGTTAGAACCGGAAGAAAAAAAGATTATCGAAATGCGGTACTTTCATGAACTGACCCAGACCCAGATTGCAGAATTGACCGACAAGACCCAGGTGCAGATTTCCAGACTGGAGAAAAAAATCTTGAAGAAAATGAAAGAGTGGATGTAAAGATTGTTTTCTATGGGCTGTCATGGTATACTCTCATCTTTGACACTTGTTACTGTTCAGGTGCCACTGTCCCGCGAGGTGTTTTGCTTTGCAAAACCCGAGTTCTGCAATGAAAAAGCCATCACCGAAGGTGATTGGTATGCAGATGGGGAGTTTCGTAATGC
>JBJEMC010000184.1:0-1504 GCA_051879475.1 Muricoprocola sp.
CCCATTTGACAGCCTGTTTAAAACAGCTTCGGAGGAGTTTATGGATATCTCTGATGGTACTGGTAGATACATATTCATTCTTTCTTTTCCCAATTATAGGATTGACCACAGCCGGAGCTTTCAACAATCTCTGATAATATTTTTCAATAAAACGGGTATTGATCTCCGACAGTTTTTCATCCCCGATGATCGGAAGGATATAATTATTTATGAGAGAAACATTTCCATCATACGTAGATAATGCCCAGTTGTCCTTCCCATACAGGGCAACATATTCTGCCAGAAGATCCTTCATGGTTTTACACTGCGGGATTATCATGGATCCCATTTCTTCTTTATATTCAATTTCTTTCTTGCGTTTCTTTGCCTCTGCCTTTGTAGCATAAGTTTCCCATTTCTGCTTCCGTTTCCCGTCTGCATCAGTATAGGAATAGATTACATTAAATTTTCCATTTCGTTCCCTGATCGATGCCATAATTTAACAGCCCCTTTCTGTATTTCTCTTTTCCAGCCACGCTTCAAATTCTTTTCGTTTGATCCGAACATGGTTCCTTATTTTTACAACCGGAAAATATCCTTTTGTGTACCAGACATTTATCATGGACCGGCTGACCTTTGCCATAAAGGCTGCTTCATCTATAGTAAGATACTGCAGATTGCCATTCCTTCCTCGTTCCCCGGTCTGTGCCAGTTTCTTTCTCCGATAATTCGCCAGTGCCACATTTTCTTCCATTGCCAGTTCTTCATAATCGTTCGCCGGATCCAGATGATATTCATCCTGTCCGTCCAGAAACTTCTGAAAGCTTTCTTTCGTGATTCTTTTTCGATCAGCGATCGTGACGAACTCAAAGAAATGCTGATACTTTTGACTATTCAGGATGCCATATACCTGATTTCTGGTGATTCCCAGCTGTCTGGCCATTTCCGGCATAGTGAGAGTAGCGGCCTCCATTTCCGCGTCCCTCTTTTTATCCTCCTTCGTGCGGTATCTGGACTGTCCGTCATACCATTTCTGAAATGCAGCTTTTGGTACACGTTTCCAGTAGTCCACAATCACGACTTCGATATTATTCCGCTTGATCAGGTCATAAACGACACCATCCGTAACCTCCAGCATTTCTGCAAGTTCCGGAACAGAATAAGACCATTCTTTCAATTCCTTTCCCGGTTCTTCTCCGTTGACTTTATGATATTTAATCTGATTCGCATACCACTTTTCAAAACTCTCAATATTGACCCGCATCTTTCCGGCAATCTCTTTGGTCTCAAAAAAGTTTTTATGTACCAGCCAATACCGATCCGTCTTTTTAAGTCCCAGGAGCTCGCCCATCTCAGAAACACTCATCCATTTCTTTTTCGCAGAAGACAGCCTCTTGTATGGGCTGTTTGCTTTCACTTCCTTTATCAGTTCTTCGTATTCCCCGGTATTCATTTTTCCCTTCTCATCCATGAAGCTTTCCTCCTTCTTCCCATACCATACCGCACTTTTTCAAAAAAATTTAGG
>JBJEMC010000185.1:0-6779 GCA_051879475.1 Muricoprocola sp.
ATTCTATGGATTCCAGTGACGATACCATTGGAATTAAGACATGGTTCAATGAACGCTATGTAAAGGATACCAGTAAAAAAATCAAGCGTGCCATCGGTGCCAGACAAAAAGAAGGTACTTTAATGACACAGCCTCCCTTTGGTTATCGCAGAAATGAAAAAGATAAATCGATTCTGGAAATCGTTCCCAAGGAAGCAGAATTTATAAAACTGGTTTATGAACTTTATATCTCCGGTTCTGGTTATCGTAAAATTGCAAACTATCTTACAGATCAGGGAATTCCGACCCCGTCCATGGTTCGCCATGAGCGGGAGCTGGAAGAAGGTCGAATGACCAAACGGAATATTGCAACCAAATGGACGGACAGCATGGTGAAAGATCTTCTGGATAATGATTTTTACATTGGCACTTTTCGCCTGAAAAAACGGGCAAGAAATACTGTTCATGGTAAAGACAAGCGTGTTCCAAAAGAAGAACAGTGTATTTTTGAAAATCACCATCCGGCTATCATTGATAAGGCAACCTTCTCTCTGGTACAGGAATTAAAGGAAAAACGCAATCGCACGAATTATCGTGGCAGTCGTGGACAGTGGTTAGGCTCAGAAATTCCTAACCCCTTTGGAAGCTGCCTCTTTTGCAAAGACTGTGGCAGTCGTTTGACACCAATCAAACGCAAGACTTCCAGCAGGGAGCGAAAATACTATATTTGCACCACTTATAATACGAAAGGGAAAAGCTACTGCTCAAAAGCTCATTTGATTGAAGAAGAGGATTTGATGGAGGATGTGCTGAACTATATCAAGATGTGCAGAAATGCGCTCTGTGAAGTGATTGCTACCTATGATTTAAAAGATTTTGAAGCAGAGAAAAAAACGGTGGAAGAAAAACGTCAGGAGCTTCAAGCTATGGTTGCAGAGAAAAAGTCACAGTTAAAAGTGATGCTTGCCCAGAAAGTCAAGGATTTATCTGCTTCTGCCGGAAACGAGGATTTAATCAATGAAACCTATGAATCTCTGCAGAGCGATTTACTGTCGCAGATTCATGGTCTGGAAATGCAGCTAAAAGAGCTGGATGAAACAGCCATCGAAACGCCGGATGTGAAGGATAAATTAAAGAATGCCCTTGATGTGGTAGATAAGATCATTGCTGGTGGAACACTTGACCGCAGAGATATTGAACTGCTGATTGAAAAAATCGTAGTAGACGAAGACGGGATGCCGGAAATTACATTGAAATATGGCTTATCTAATTTGATCAGTTACAGCCCTGCCGACGAAATGAATCACAGAGAAAATACGATTATTGCCATTGTAATGAAACTGATCTCAGAGGATGAACGTGGGTTTTCTTCTGCAAAATATCTGTCAGAGCATATCACTGACCTTGGATTCAAAAAAACAAAGCAGAGTATTCTTCCCTACATTGAATTGATGAAAAACCTTGGTATTCTGGAACCTACGGACAATCCGCTGAAACCTTACAATATTGTGAAAACAAAGGAAGAAATCACCGCACTTGCCCGTAACTTTCTGCCGGATTTATCTGAAGAAATCACTGCAAAACAACTATCAGACGATTATTTACATTGTAATGGTGGCAACAGGTGGTATGCCGGAAATGGTTCTTGAGTATATTTTAAAAGAACACGGAATTGATCATGAAAAAGATCTGACTATCGATCAGGGAATTGATTATGGTTCCACTTCTGCTGCTTTTACCAGTGGTATCGGAGATTATACCGTGGAATTTGAACCAACAGCCACTGCCCTGGAACAGTCTGGAACAGGGTATGTCGTTGCTTCTCTTGGTACAGATTCCGGTTATGTTCCTTATACTTCATTTGCCGCACAGAAGAGTTATATGGCTGAAAATCCAGATTTAATCCAGAGCTTCACAAGGGCAATACAAAAGGGTATGGATTACGTTCAAACCCATACCCCTGATGAAATTGCAGAAGTGATTCAAAATCAGTTTCCTGAAAATGACCTGGAAACAATCACGGCTATCGTAGACCGTTATGCTCTTCAGGATACCTGGAAGACTGACCTGATTTTTGAAGAAGAGAGTTTTTCTCACCTTCAGGATATCCTGGAGACTGCCGGTGAACTCTCACAGCCGGCACCTTATGAAGATCTTGTCACCACCGAGTTTGCCAAAAAAGTCGCAAATCAGAATCCTTAAACTTCTTCCAGATCTTCTGTATACCTGATCTGCTTTGAGACACTTAGTGCCAGTGTCATCTCTGCCATTAAGAACATAATGGAAGTACCTCCATAACTGATAAATGGAAGGGTAATTCCTGTGGTGGGGATGACATTGGTAACAACAGCAATGTTCAATACTACCTGAAGTGCGATGTGGACAAAAATTCCCGTCGCAATCAAAGAGCCCAACAAATCCGGTGCATTCTGTGCAATCATCATAAGTCTGAATAACATAAATGCAAATAAGAATGTCAGCAAGACTGCCCCAAATAATCCCAATTCTTCGCAGATAATGGTAAAAATCATATCATTTTGAGCCTCTGGTACATAATCAAGCTTCTGCAGGCTGTTTCCCAGTCCTTTTCCAAAAAATCCCCCGGAACCAATTGCATATAATCCCTGCATAACCTGATAGCCTCCCAAACTGGAATTTGCTTCCGGATCCAGCCAGACAAGAACACGTTTCAAACGGAAGCTGCTTCCGGAATTCAAGTTATTCTTGGCATACCAGATGACAGCCAGAGCAACCAGCAAAACTACTCCTACTCCTACTGCAAAAGGCCATTTTTTATCAAATACAATAAATAACAAACCAACTGTAATTCCCGCAATAATAATTGCTGTGCTTAAATTATCTGTAAATACAAAGGTAAGAAAAGAAGTCAGACCTCCGGCAAACAATACCATCCAGAATGCCTTCCAGGTCTGCATATATTTCCCCATCTTTACGATCATCACCGGCAGAAATAGGATTACTGCCAGCTTGGCCATTTCCGCAGGCTGGAAAGATATTGGTCCAATATACAGCCATCTTTTTGCTCCATTTAATTCTGTCCCGACAAACTTCGTAATAAACAACAGAAAATTTGCTATAACGTATAGAATCCCAGCAAATGACGCATAATAATGATAATCTATCTGAGAAAAAATAATCATTGCGATAAAACAAACCGCACTGATAACAGCCTGTTTTTCAAAATAGTACATATCATTTTTAAACTTCACCTGGGCTGAGTATGCGCTGGTGCTATATAACATAATAAGACCAAAACAAGTCAGTAATACAATACTGATCAAAAGATTATAGTCATACAAATGATAGGTCTTCTGTTTTTTCCTTTCTCTTATTCTTCTTATTTCCGCCATCTATATCTCCTTTTTCCTTCAAACAGTTCATTCTTGTTATCATAACACACTTTTCCCGCAAATGCCATACAATATAAAGACAAATAAATCTGGAGGTTTTTATGAATCAGCATCCAAACTGCATCCAGGAAACGCCTTGCAGTGTCTCCTCCATGGGTGTCTTACCTGCTACTGCATTTATTCCCTGGCAAACCATGCGCGATCTCTATGACGAATGTGCTGCTCTCCAGGCGGGAACAATTTTTAAAGAATTAAATAAACCATTCTGTGGAAAGAGAGGTAGATGTTAATGAATCCAATTCCACGAAATTGTTGTTCCAATAAACCATACAGTAATAGACCTTATGCTGCTTCACGGACTTCTTCTCCCTGCCAGCCAATTCCCTGTTCCGACGAAACAGATTCTTATGATTCCATGTCAAAGCACCAGCTAATGAAACTGATCAATGAAGTCAGTTTTGCCATAGATGATATTGTACTTTTTCTAGACACTCATCCAGGAGATCAGAAAGCACTGGACTATTTTGCCCGTGTTTCCGAAAAGCGAAAAATGCTTATTTCCATTTACAGTTCTAAATATGCACCTTTGACTCTGGATTCTTATGACAGTAAAGATGCAACATGCTGGGATTGGATCATGAAACCATGGCCCTGGGAAATCCATACAGAAGGAGGATGTAAATAAATGTGGAATTATGAAAAAAGATTACAGTATCCGGTAAAAATTACGACTCCAAATGCAAAAATGGCGCAGTTTATTATGAGTCAATATGGCGGTCGTTATTACCGTACCCTATGATTTTTTCTATCACCCTTTCTTTTTCTCCGCTGTACATTGTGCCGGCGCAATTGTCAGTATTTACTGTGCCTTTCTGTTCTTCCATAATTTTAAGATATATGCTATAGCAAAAATTGAAATTGCAACTCTTGCAATATTCACGATAATATGAAGCATGATGCTTTCTCCTTTCATTGAATATCTATCCAATTTACGAAAATGATAATGAAAACAATGATTTCAATTGTCCTATTTTCATTACACTCTTCTATTTCTTATGCATTATGTGATTTTTATCATAATTTACAGGGTTTTCAAACCGAAATCATTAGGTCTTGCTCCTCTCAATTTGTCTACCTTGTCTTTATTTCAACTTCCTGTTATCATTTTTTATTCTCTTCCAGAAGTTCTGCAACCTTTTCTTTTGCTTCTTCCAAGTCCTTGCATCCTTCTAAAATCATAGAAACCATTTTCAAAATTTTATCGAACTGATTATCTGTCATTAGCTCTTCCATTTTATCTTCTTTCTCCGCTTGTCCGGTTATTAGTTAAAAGTCATTTCCTTTAACTAATTATAGTGCACATTGTTTTTAATGTAGTTCCAACAATAAATCACATTATATTTAATGTTGTTCATTTTCAACATATTTGA
The DNA here is from genome assembly GCA_051879475.1 of Muricoprocola sp. Classification (GTDB taxonomy): domain Bacteria; phylum Bacillota; class Clostridia; order Lachnospirales; family Lachnospiraceae; genus Marvinbryantia. Next base: position 4,781 of record JBJEMC010000185.1, read on the forward strand.
TAATATTTCCAGGTTGCATATCTAAAATGGCACATATTTTTTCTAAGGCTATAATTCCTACCATTTCATTTTTTCGCAATGATTGTATTGCATTTTCTCCTAAGAGCTTTTCTTTTCTTAATCTTGTGGTATTATAACCAGCTTCTTTCAATGTTTCAAGAACATCAATTTTATATTTCAACATATCAATTTACCTCCATACCTGCATTATATTACTCACATCTTTTTCAGTCAATAAAGGACTTTAAAAATAATGTATTCTCATATTGACATTACATTATTTTTAGGGTTTTATAATATCAAGAACAGAAAATAAATACCAGATAAGCAAGGAGATCGGTAAACGTCAAATCGTACGCTTACTTATAAATTAACGCCGCTAGATTTTTAGCGGCACGGTTTTCTACATTCTTTTGGGAGTTCTGTTGACCAAGGTAACAGTTGATCCAGTTTTGTAGAATCTATATTTCCTTTATCATCACAGAGTTTTGGAAGTTCTGTGAACAAATGTTTAAAATAATAATACGGTCTCAGATTGTTGAGTTATGCTGTTTCAGAAAGACTATAAATCACAGCACTTGGCATCGGTTTTACCACAGCATAACTTATATTCCAAGTTCGTCCAGATACTCAATTATATCATCACTCCGTCCAGTAGGATCCTCTTTGATGAAGTCGATAACCTTCTGAATGTCTTCATCCTCCTGTTTCTTCATAATGACTTCCATTCCTCCGACGAAATCATCGTATTTATCTGATACTTCATCTATTATAGTCATAAGTTCATTTATCAACTGACTAGCTATAATAAAAACCTCCGCACATAGCCCCCAGTTCAAATGAGGATGTTAACTTGCTAATCCCTTTCGCCATATCAATAATACGCAGCCTTCTTAAAACAATTTATTATTGTCGCCAGAGAGAGTATCAAAGATAGCCTCCATGATAGAATCCGAAACCCAACACCAATGCTTTTCATTGCAAATCATGTAAACATAGGTCTTCATCCATTTAAGAAGCATCGAGAACCAATCCGTCTTACTCATCCATTTTGAAATTTCAGACCACGTACATCATGCAGCTACTATTTGGTTGGTTCAGTTTCAACTTTTGTCTGGATTATTGAGAGGCTCTTGAGTTTTTCGAGAGCTTCTTCTTTATTTTCACTACTCTCAATGATCATGATAACCATCTCGATAATAGTTTTAAATTCTAAAGTTGTCATCTCTTCTTTTTCCATAGCTGGTCTCCTTTTTCTATCATAGCAGGATTTCTCCTACTATTATTTTTTGTACTGATCAACAACTGCCAGGTCTTTTGGCAGCCACGGTTCCAAAATTAATATTTTCTGATTATCATTCGCGCCTTTCAGGAATGTTTTAAGAGTTACGGTACATGTGCCGATCAGATATATAGCTGTATTTGTAGGCATCTCCTGTAATACAGAGGTATTGGTTGATGCGACCGAAGCTTCACTTCCCTACGTGATATTGATTGCTACATGATTGACATAACTGAGAAGAATGTCTCCTAGCATAAGATAATCCGAGCTAGTCAGGTATTTACTGTCTGTAGTACCTGAGTTTGAATATTATCATAATTTACAGGGTTCTCAAACAGAAAGATGCTCTTTACATACATACGGTTGGTTTGAGTCTTATCATAATTTACAGGGTTCTCAAACTCATGAAGGCAAAAATGGCAGTACAGGTCAGTTTGAGTCTTATCATAATTTACAGGGTTCTCAAACTACAATCCACTCTGGAAGACGTTAATTGCTGTTTGAGTCTTATCATAATTTACAGGGTTCTCAAACCAAATAATAATCGTATCTAAATTAATAAAAGTTTGAGTCTTATCATAATTTACAGGGTTCTCAAACGCCGCTTTACGTGCTGATAAGTGGGAAATAGTTTGAGTCTTATCATAATTTACAGGGTTCTCAAACTGAGAGGGAAGTGGGACATTCCAACTATACCGTTTGAGTCTTATCATAATT
>JBJEMC010000186.1:0-6729 GCA_051879475.1 Muricoprocola sp.
GGCTTTTTCATTGCAGACCTCGGGTTTTGCCATGCAAAACACCTCGCGGAATAGTGGCACCTGAACAATAACCATAATTTCACTTTTATTAGTATCACTCAAAAGACAGGAATTGTCAATTGACTTTGAAAAAAGCTAATGGTAAAATATCTCCAAATGGAATTGGAAAGGCAGGTGACGCAAAATGGATTCAAGTGGCAGTTATCCTTCTGACGGGCGAACGTATAATCACATATTGGAAAGAGGGATAAGGAATGGACAAAGACATCTTCAGAGAACTCTTACTTGCAAGAGAATTCAAGGCAGTAAGAAGCATTCTGAATATTATGAATTCAGTAGATATTGCGGCCCTGCTTTCAGAATTGGATGAGAAAGAACTGGTTCTGGCATTTCGTCTGATTCCAAAGGACAAGGCGGCAGATGTTTTTGCAAATATGGATGGAGGTATGCAGACAGACCTGGTGTCCATATTTACAGAACGGGAATTAAAAGAGATCATTGATGATTTGTTTCTTGATGATACAGTAGACTTGCTGGAGGAGTTACCGGCGAATCTGGTAACCCGTATTCTGGAAGCGGTAGATGGAGAAACAAGACGAAAAATCAATGTACTTCTCAACTATCCGGAAGACAGTGCAGGAAGCATTATGACAACAGAGTATGTGGATCTGAGAAAACATACCACTGTCAAGCAGGCTATGATGCATATCAAACGTGTCGGTATCCATAAGGAAACCATTTATACCTGCTATATTCTGGAACACCGCAGGCTGGTGGGAATCGTATCTGCCAAAGATCTGATGACCATGGATGATGATGTGACCATGGAAGAAATCATGGAAACGGAGATTAAATCTGTTTCTACCCATACTGACCAGGAAGAGGTAGTCAGGTTATTCAGAAAATATGATTTGCTGGCACTTCCTGTAGTAGATGCAGATAACCTCATGGTGGGTATTGTTACCGTTGATGATGCTATGGACGTACTGGTGGACGAGGCAACGGAAGATATTACCAGAATGGCTGCGGTAAATCCCAGTGAGGAATCTTATTTTGACACTCCGGTACTTACTCATGCCAAGAATCGTATTATGTGGCTTCTGGTATTGATGCTGTCTTCTACGATTACCGGTATGATTATTACCAAGTATGAAGCTGCTTTTGAATCACTTCCCATACTGGTATCTTTTATTCCGATGCTGACAGGTACCGGGGGCAACTGTGGTTCCCAGAGCTCGACTCTGATCATCCGTGGTATTTCTCTGGATGAGATTCAGTTCAAGGATATTTTCAGAACGATTTTCACTGAATTTCGGGTATCTATCATTGTGGGAGTCGTTCTTGCGATAGCCAATGGGCTTAGGATTGTCCTGATGTATCACGATGTTACACTGGCTTTGATCATCGGACTTTCTCTGATGGCAACCGTTATGATGTCCAAGATTATTGGCTGTGTCCTGCCTTTGTTTGCAAAGAAGCTTAAGATGGATCCGGCTATTATGGCGGCACCATTGATTACTACCCTGGTGGATATGTGTTCTATCTATTTATATTTTAATATTGCGACTCTGTTTATTGGAAATCTTTAGGCATGATAGAATATCCTCCTGCATATACTGAAACAGTATTCGGCAGGAGGTTTTTATATGGCTGAAAATGAGACTGTGAGCAGGAATTTAAAAAGAATAGAGTTATATCTTCCCAAATGGGTGGAGATGCTTTCTGATGAGCATGAAATGAAACAGCAGCTCATGGAGATACTGAGAAAATGCTTTGTCGAAACAAAAGACAGGAATCATGCAGACAGGGAAATCCTTGGACAGCTGGAAAAGATGAAAGATATTGAAAAAGTTTCTGTTATGAAAAATACGGATACATCAGAAGAAGACGTTATGAAAATATCCGTAAATTTTGAGGAAGCCTGTTATTATAAGATCATCAGTGTCATGGCCGGAATACCAATTGAGGGAGAGTATCAGCTGATTTCCATGATCAGAGAATTTGCCGGAATGAAGGAAGAATATGGAAAGGTTATTGAAGCTGTTGAGAGTGTGAGAAATACAGGATATGCTGTCATGAAGCCCTCTCATGGGGACATTCATCTGGAGCAGCCGGTCATTACGCAACAGGGAAATAAATATGGTGTGAAGATCAAGGCCTCCAGTTCTGTGATACATATGTTAAAAGTGAATGTAGAAACGGAAATTGCTCCTATTGTGGGAAAAGAACAGCAGGCAAAAGACCTGATCTCTTACATCAATGAATCATCGGAAAAAGATGAAGATGGCCTGTGGGAGACAAATATTTTTGGAAAATCCATTGAACAGCTGGTAGAAGAGGGGATTTCTTCCCAGATCAATTCCATAGGAGAAGAAGGAAAGGAAAAGATCCGAAAAATTGTACAGCGGATTATGGATGAATCGGCCAATGGCTTTATCTGTATAATCATTTGATAGAAAATGCCATATATTGTCAATATCAATTAGTTGACAAAATGTATCATTTCGTTTATACTTATGTCATAATTTAACAATTTTGTAACAAGTTACATGCGGAGAAGTTTATGCATTCAAAAAAGAGAGTCTTCTTTTTTTCGCTTTTATTTGTTTTCCTCTTGTGTTTTACAGTTTCTGTGTCTGCGCAGTGGAATACGGTAAATGGAAAAAAGAAGTATTATGTAAAATCAACAAATTCCTATGTGAAATCTGCCTGGCATAAGATTGACAACAAATGGTTTTATTTTGATAAACATGGATATTTAATGACCGGCAGGATCAAAGTGGGAGATCAGTATTATTATTGTGACAAGACAGAAGGAAAGCTTGTTTCTCAGTGGAAGAATAAGAGATACTATGGCAAAGATGGTGTCATGGCTACAAATTGCTGGATCGGGGACAGTTATGTGGATGATTCCGGGAAGATCATAAAAGGAACGAAGAATCCCAAGAATCCGCCTTCCCAGGAAGACATCAGGTTACTGGCAGCGATTACCTATCTGGAAGCAGGAAACCAGTCTTATTACGGAAAGCAGTGCGTAGCCAGCGTTGTGGTAAACAGAGTGAAGAGCAGTAAATTTCCCAATACGCTTAAAGGGGTACTCTATCAGAGCGGGCAGTTTACTCCGGCGATGAATGGAACCTTAGATGCATTGTATAAAAGCAAGAAAAAGATTCCTTCCCAGTGTATGAAAGCTGCAGAGGAGATTCTCACCAGGGGTTCTGTTTTAAAGGGATATTATTTTTTTAATAATTGCTGGGGAGATCTAAAAGTCGGAGATCATTATTTCAGTAAATCATATTGTTAACGGGAGGATGCAATGAAGAACAGAAGAACAAAATTTACTTTATTTCTGCTTGTAATGATATTTGTACTGTCATTTACGGCACAGGCAAAGACAACCACCGGATGGGTGTCAAAAAATGGTCAGAGATATTATTATTCCCAGGAAGGTGTATTATACAAAAACAAATGGTTTGAGGTAGATGGAAAACGGTATTTTGCAACTTCCACAGGCGCGGTGGCTACGGGATTAACCAAGATCAATGATGATAAGTATTATTTCTTGTCTACAGGAGAAAGCTATTACGGATGGAAGCAGATCGGTTCTAAGAAGTATTATTTCTTATCTACCACAAGAGCAGCCATCAAGAATCAGATCTATACCTTTAAAAACGGAAAGGCTTATTACTTTAATGTAAATGGTGTAATGAGAACCGGCTGGAGAAAGGTGAATGATCAATACTATTATTTCAATGAAGATATGAAGACCGGATGGCTTACCATCGGGGAGAATACATATTATCTGATCAAATCTGCCAGCAGAAAGGGACAAAGAGCCACAGGTCTGTTTAGTGTGTCAGGAAAAATGTATTACTTTGATCCTTCTACAGGAATTCTTCAGAAGAGTCAGACTATTTACTACAAGGACAGACGGTATATCGCTGATGCTCAGGGAGTATGTACCCTTGTTCCGGAAAATATTACACCAAGTTCGGACATGCTGTTCTTCCTTACCTTTGAGTCGGGATCAGAAGCTTATAATCAGACTGGCGGAGACAATGGATGTGCCTGCGGAGCATATCAGTTTGACTACAGATACGCATTACTTCCCTTTGTAAAATATGCATACAGTGAAAATCCGGTTGTATGTAAGGAATTTGAGCCGTATGCTCAGCTTACAACAGGGACAACCTTAAAAAGCAACAAGAAGTTCTACAAAGCCTGGAACAAGATTTATAAGAGAAATCCAAAGATCTTTTCCCAGATGCAGGATACTTTTGCAAGAGTGAACTATTACGATAATGTAGAAAGAAATCTGTTTACCGCAGGTATTGATATCAGTTCCAGATCAGATGTTGTAAAAGGAGCAGTATTCAGTTACTCTATCCAGCATGGACAGCTCACTGCTGCAAATGCGGTAAAAGCCATTAAGGCAACCAGTGCTATGACAGATGCGACGTTCCTGAAGAAACTTTACAAATACAGGATCAAGCAGTTCCCGGCATACTCTGCGCGTTATAAAGCTGAATATGCGTTAGCCCTCAGCAAGCTGAAATAAGATTATATGAGAAATTTAGAAACTCCCTTTGACTTTAAAGGGAGTTTTTCTTATAATCATAATAATGACAAAAAGATGAGGTAACGCTATGAAAATACATAATACTGAATTACAGATCAATAAGCTGGATCCGGAGGCAATGGATCTTGCAAAGAAGAAATGGGATGCAATTGCAAAACCGCTTCATAGTCTTGGCAAAATGGAAGATCTGCTCATCCAGATTGCAGGAATTACTGGAAATGCCAGAATTGATCTGGAAAAGAAGGGGCTTGTTGTCATGTGCGCAGACAATGGAATCGTGGAAGAGGGAATCAGTCAGTCCGGACCGGAAGTAACGGCACTGGTTTCAGAAAATTTCCTGTCAGATAAAGCCACTGCAGCGATCCTTTGTAAGAAAACAGGAGCAGATATTTTCCCAATTGATATTGGAATCTCTGTAGATACGAAGTTAGAGAGACGGAAAATCGCCTATGGAACAAAGAACTTTGCGAAGGAACCTGCCATGACCAGAGAAGAAGCAGAAAGAGCACTGGAAGTTGGGATAGAGATGGTACACGAATTATCCCAAAAAGGATACCAGATTCTGGCAACCGGAGAAATGGGAATCGGAAATACTACTACCAGCAGTGCTTTGGCATCCTTTTTCCTGAACCGTGAAGTAGAGGAGATGACAGGAAGGGGAGCAGGCCTTACTTCCAAAGGGCTGGAAAAGAAGATCCAGGTAATTAAGGATGCTCATGAGAAATATCGCCCTGTGATCCAGGATCCCATTGATGCTCTGGCATGTTTTGGCGGACTTGATATCGCCGGAATGGCAGGAATGTTCCTGGGTGGTATGATCTATCGTGTTCCGATTGTTATTGATGGATTCATTTCTGAGACGGCTGCATTGACTGCCGCCATGATCTGTCCGGAATGTAAGGACTTCATGATCGCTTCTCACGTATCAAAAGAACCAGCTGCAGAGAGTATTTTAAATGCTCTTGGAAAACAGGCTGCACTTCATTGTGATATGTGTCTTGGAGAGGGAACCGGAGCTGTGACACTGTTTCCGATTCTGGATCTGGCCAGTGAAATTTATCATAAGATGAGCACTTTTGATGATATTGAACTGGAAAGCTATGTTCCCCTGGTATAAAAGGGAGGAATGATATGTTTCTGATGGTAACTGGAGGCAGCGGAAGCGGGAAATCTGCTTACGCAGAAAAACGGGTTGCATCTTTAGGCAGTCATCTGAAGCGCTATTATCTGGCAACGATGGAAAATTGTGATGCAGAAAGCGAGAAACGGATTCAGAGACATCGTGCCATGCGGGCAGATAAAGGATTTGAAACCATAGAATACCCAAGAGACATCCATAAGATTTCATTGCCTGAAAAAGGAGTGATCCTTCTGGAATGTATGTCGAATCTGGTGGCAAATGAAATGTTTCTTCCAGGCGGAAAGACGGAAGAGGCTGATATTGCAGAAAAAAAGATTCTCATGGGAATTCGGTCGTTACTGGAGCAATGTGAACATCTGGTGGTCGTGACAAATGAAGTGACCTCTGACGGAAATTCTTATGATCCGTGGACAACGGCATATTTAAGATGTATTGGCCACATAAATCAGTCCATGGCACAGCTGGCAGATGAAGTTGTGGAAGTTGTTTATACAATACCTGTTTTTCAAAAGGAAAGAAGAAAAAATGAACGTAATATATAATTTTATCATAGCTTTTGCAATGTATTCGAAGATTCCCATGCCGCGCATTGACTGGACAGAAGAGCGCATGCGTTATTCCATGTGTTTTTTCCCCGTGATCGGTGCGGTGATCGGAGCAGTGATGCTTTTATGGACAAGATTCGGTATGGCAGTTACCGGTAATGTGTCCTTGTATGCTGCCATCATGGTATTGATCCCCCTTATCATTACCGGAGGGATCCATCTGGATGGTCTGTTAGATACGGCAGATGCCCTTAGTTCTTATAAATCCATGGAAGAGAAACTGGAGATTCTGAAAGACTCCCATGCAGGAGCCTTTGCGATCATTGTAGGCTGTGCATATTTTATCCTGGACTACGGTGTATGCCATGCTATGGATTATGAGAGGATGAAAGTGCTTGCAGCGGGATTTATCCTTTCCAGAGCACTGCGTGGATTTTCTTTTGTGACTTTTCAGAATGCACGGA
>JBJEMC010000187.1:0-6682 GCA_051879475.1 Muricoprocola sp.
CATTTGTATCTGCAAAAGAAACCTCAACGGAAACATCTCCGGTGAAAGACGCTGTACCGGCACCTATATCCGCCTGAACTGTAGACGATTGTTGTGTCTGCACATTTTCCAACGGTTCAATCAGCTGACTAAGGCTTATATCTACCTGTTTCATGCCTGCAAAGGTCTGTTTTACATCAGATATATAGCCACTGCCATCTTCTGCATTGTAAATGGCATTGATATACCGTGTGACTCCATCTATGTATCCACCAATTGTTGTGGTTAGTTCCTCCAGACTCTTTTGGGTATCGCCAGATTCCAGGCTCTGATCGATTCCATCAGATATCTGCTTTAATCCGGCAGCCAGCTGATCAAGATTTCCAGGAAGGGTTGCATTTACCTGTATTAGTCCTTCTGTTACCTGCTCGCTTCCTCCCTGCAGTTTTTTCAGGTTCGTATCTACGGAACCGACACCATCTGATACGGCTTTTGCGCCTGTTGTTAATGCATTTTTATTCTGTTCCAGCTGATTTATGCCATCAACTAAAGCCTGAATGCCACTGATCAGTTCCGGTCTGTTCTGATCTAATGTTGTAATACCTGCATAAAGCTGTTTCATTCCTTTTCTTAAATCTGCTGCTCCTTTATCCAGAGCTGCAGCACCATCTGCCAGCTGGTCAACACCATCTACCAGATCCTTTTTCTTTGAGTTCAAGACATTCAAACCATCTGATAACTGCTTTACCCCGCCTATCAGATCCTTTTTCTTTGTATTTAAGGTGCTGATTCCATCATCCAGTTTTCCCATCCCTTCATCCAGTTCCACTGCACCATCATTTAAGTCAGAAGCTCCGTCATACAGCTCTGTCATTCCATCAAACAGTTCCTCGCACCCGTCTTTTAGTATCTGTACTCCATCTGCAAGTTCACCGCTTCCATCTACAAGCTGTGTGATACCATCTTCCAGTTCATCCATTTTTTCCTTCAGATCATCCCAGCTGTCAACAGCATCCAGTCCCATGTCCGACAGATTCAGGGGTGTTGCCACTGTCATGGAGATTTTTGTAGAAAACTCCGTAACATCCGCATCGACTTCAAATCCATCCGGGATATCCAGATCCAGGACATCAAAATCCAGATTGTCCTTTAATCCTGGAAGACCAAAACCAATGATGATATTTCGGTCTCCATCATTTATATATTTGCCGTTTGTTACTTCCACATTACGGAAACTGTCATTGTCAAGGAGCAATCCGGTTACGAGCACAAACGGCACATATACTTCTCCCTGTTTCAGTTTATTCTCATACTGATAATAAATCTTTACATGGCCACTTTTCCCTGAAAGATCTTCCGGGGAAATCTCTTTTCCATCCAGGTAATAGGTAACGGTTACTGTTACAGGAAGTTCTTTGTCTATCTTTCCCTGATAGTATATATCGTTTCCATCTGCTTTCCAGGTAAGATTTTCCCCATTCTGTGCAAAGGTCTCATCCCCTTTTACATTTTCAATACCTGCCAGCGAAGATGTATCCTGAAGTTCTGCAGCATGGTCCAGGTTTCTTAACCAGTTGCTGACAATAATTTCCTCTGCTGAACCTGCCGCATCTGTTTTAACATAGATCGTTTCTTCTTTTTCAACTCTCTTCTGTTCTGCAGCGGATACGTCATACATGATACTGCTTGCAATCACAGTTCCTGACATGGCAAGTGCCATTGCTTTTTTAATTTTTCTGTTTACGTTCATTCTTCAGAGCCTCCCTAAAACTAAAACTTGTTCTGATGATCACTTTATCAAATACCATAAACATGGCTGGTAACATACAAAGTACAATTACCATAGAAATCAACGCCCCCCTGGACATCAGGTTACAAAGGGAACCGATCATATCTATATTGGAGTAGAGTCCTACTCCAAAGGTTGCTGCAAAGAAGCTTACGGCACTGACAATAATGGACTTCATGGAAGCCTGATGTGCTGCTTTGACTGCTTCTTTCTTTGATTTTCCTGCATTTCTTTCTGTCTCATATCTTCCTGTCATCAGAATTGCATAATCTACGGTGGAACCAAGCTGAATGGTTCCGATTACGATAGATGCAATAAATGGAAGTTCTGTTCCTGTCAGATACGGAATTCCAAGATTGATAAAGATTGCCAGTTCAATAACACTGATCAGTAAAACTGGAAGAAACGGCGAACGAAATACAAATGCAATGATGGCAAATACTGCCAGGATCGATACGACATTGACTGTTGCGAAGTCTTTATCCGTAATCTCAATCAGATCCTTGGTACAAGGAGCTTCTCCCACAAGCATACCTGTCGGATCATAAGCTTTCAGGATTCTGTTGATTTCATCGACCTGTATATTAACTTCATTAGAAGCAACTTCATATTCATTAGTTACGAGAAGGATCTCATAGTTCTCATTCTTCAAAGCCTCTGTCACACTATCTGGAATAAAATCTGCTGGTATTGTTGTTCCAAGTACAGACTGCAGTCCAAGTACGGATCTGACTCCGTCTACGTTCTCGATTTCTTCCATCATCTTGCGGATATCTTTATCCGGTGTGTCCGTATCCACCAACAACATATGGACAGCCCCCATGTGATAATCGTCCTGAAGTCTCATATTTGCCTGAATACATTCCAGTGACTCTGGAAGGGATGTATCCAGCTTATAATAAACAGGCGTATGCTTCTCACAGTAATAGGCCGGTACGATCAGGAGTACAAGGAGAACTGCAAAAAGTTTATAGTGTTTTGTAATAAAGTCCGATATCTTTGATAAATCTGGAATCAGCGGTTTATGCTGCCATTTGGTGAGCGGCTTATCAAAGATCAGGATCAGGGATGGCAATATGGTGACACAACAGATCACACCGATCACAACACCCTTTGCCATAACCACTCCCATATCAAAACCAAGTGTGAAACTCATAAAGCAAAGAGCCACAAATCCAGCTACGGTTGTTGTAGAACTCCCCACAACGGATTTCATTGTTCTTCCGATTGCCAGTGCCATTGCCTCTTTGTGGTCTTCTTCCACTTCCAATTCTTCACGATAGCTGTGCCACAGGAAAATAGAATAGTCCATGGTGACACCTAGCTGCAGTACCGCTGCAAGCGCCTTTGTGATATAAGAAATCTCCCCCTGGATAAAGTTCGTTCCAAAATTGTAAACAATTGCCATGCCGATACTGGCAAGGAACACTACTGGGACAAAGAATGATTCCATAGTAAGTGCAAGAATCAGCGCTGACAATGCTACTGCAATCAATACATAGATTGGAATCTCTGATGCTGACAAATCCTTTGTATCCGTAACCACGGCTGACATACCACTTACAAAACACTGGGTACCTGCAATCTTTCGAATGTCTTTAATCGCTGTCATTGTTTCATCAGCAGAGGTCGTGGTATCGAAAATAATAAACATCATGGTGGAGTCTTCTGCATTAAAGATTTCCTTAAAACGATCCGGTAGCATATCTACCGGAACATCCAGACTTAAGAAGCTGTCATACCAGAGAACTTTTTTTACATGTTCAACATCCTCAATCTGCTCCTTCAATTTCGCCACATCTTTATATTTCATACCTTCGCAGACAAACATAGAATAGGCTCCGGTACCAAACTGATCCACCAAAATATCCTGCCCCTGCATGGTTTCGATTTCATCCGGCAGATAATATAAAATATCATAGTTGACTCTTGTATGAAGATAACTGTATCCTGCCGGGATAAGAAGCAGAATACTTAGAACAAAAATCAATATCCTAAACCGAACAATAAACTTTCCAAAACCTTTCATACTTCTCTCCATTTCTTTGCATTTATAATCGTTTTACGCTCTGCCTTCACCGTGCTGAGCACAAGCCAGAGATTCTGGATTCCGTCAATCAGAAGTGTAATCACGAGCAACATCATCATCGCAGCTGCACTCTCAAATGGTTTGAGGTTCAGGAGCAGTCCCAATAATGAAGCAGCAGCTCCCAGAATCATTACCAGCCACCATCTTTCATATCCTAACACCTTTGCATCTTTCGCTGTCTGAATTCTCATTCCACCATCCAAAAGAATCAATATTCCGATCAGTGTAGGCAGAACTCCCACTATATGATTCGGTCTTGCTATAAAAATGATTCCCATACTGATTGCAAGAATTCCATACGCTAAATCAAACTGAAAGGCAAGTCGATAAGGATCATTTGAGATATGCTATTTTTGTTCTTTTAAGCAATTTCATTCTTAATCCCCCTTGCATAATCTAATTGATATATATATGTTTTTCGAGTACACCCTGATTATACGTTGAAAAAATTTGCTCACAATCAACAGAACAACCCCACCATCGAAATCTTCGATAGCAGATCTGAATTGTTGTTTTTTTCAACAAATACTATCATTTGTTAATATTTTTGTTTTCTTTCTTCTATTGAAAATTTACATCTTCTCCAACCCACTAAAAAGGAAAGCGAAGGCTATCCTTGATTAAATTCCAAAGATAATCTTCGCTTTTTTACATTTCATAATTTCCAAATTTACTTAATTTCTAACAGAACAGCAGAAAACGGATTTAATGTACAGTTTAGCACACCATTTTTAAGGGTGCAGATTTCCAGATTTTCTGGGGAATCACCACCAAAACGGTTCCAGTCACTATAAACAAGCATCTTAACCTGTTCTGCCTCTTCAATCTCCACTTCATAATCATTCTGTATCTGGTCACTGAAATTAAAGATTGCTGCCAGTTTTTCATCCTTGCTTCTTCTTAAAATTGCATAAATACGTCTGCTCTCCTGATGACAGTCCAACCACGAAAATCCTTCTTCCAGATAATCCCAGGAAGACAGCGCCGGATGTTCCAGATAAGCATGATTTAACTCCTTCATAAATCGATAAAAGGAATCATGAATCGGATATTTTCTAATATCCCAGTCCTGCTCTCTCTTTTCATCCCATTCTCTCAACTGTCCAATTTCATTTCCCATGAAATTGAGTTTTTTCCCGGGATGAATCATCATATAAAGATACATGGCTCTTGCCTGTGGAAATTTATCTTCATATTGCCCATTCATTTTTTGCAAGATTGTGGCTTTTCCATGAACCACTTCATCATGAGATAAAGGCAATAAAAAGTTTTCATTCCTAAAATAATGCATGGAGAATGTTAGTTTATGATATTTTTCGCTTCGATCCTGTGGATTCGATTGGAAGTACTCCAACGTATCATGCATCCAGCCCATATCCCATTTATAATCAAAACCAAGTCCACCTTCGCATACCGGTTTCGTCACATTTGGAAAATTTGTAGAATCCTCTGCTACCAGAATACATCCTGAATTTAATCTTTTCAGTTCCTGATTCATGAATCTGATAAACTCCACGGCGTTTCCATTGACACCGCGGTGCTCATCGCCCTGCCAGTAAATGATGCGACTTATAGCATCCATACGCAGTCCGTCAAAATGAAATTCTTTCATCCAATAATTTGCTGCAGACTGCAGAAAGCTTCGTACTTCTCCCCTGGAATGCATGAAATTATGGCTGCCCCATTCGCTGAATCCCACATCCTTACTTGGATATTCATATAAGCAGCTTCCATCATATTTTGCCAGGCTGTAATCATCTATAGCAAAATGCACCGGCACAAAATCAAGAATTACTCCAATATTGTTCTGATGGAGTCTGTCAATCAAGATTTTCAGCTCATTCAGAGTACCATATCTGCTGGTGGGTGCAAAAAAACCTGTATTCTGGTAACCCCAACTTTCATCACAGGGATGCTCACTGATGGGGAGAAATTCCACATAATTATATCCTGTTTCTTTTAGATAAGCAATCAGGGGTTCTGCAAGCTCATCGTATCTGTACCATTCATAGTCCTCTCCAATCTTTCGTTTCCAGGATCCTATATGCAATTCATAAATGTTCAGTGGTTCACCTTTCCTGTCATTTCTGGTTCCCATCCATGTATCATCCTGAAACTGATAATCATAAAGATTTCTGATCACGGATTGATGATCCGGTCTTAACTGCATTCCAAACCCATAAGGATCACAATGATCAGTGGCACTTCCGTTTTGTCCATAAATACGATATTCGTAGCATTCCCCTTCCTTTGCACCTTCTACATAAACTTCATAAAAATTTCCATCATGTATTTTATTCATAGGAATTTCCTGTCCATTCCACAAAAGCACTACACCTCTGGCATTTGGTGCAAAGGTAGAAAACTTTACTCCGCTTTGCATCAGGTGGGCTCCCATCCATTCATAAGCATCTAATATTTTTCCTGTATAAAATCCATAAAAATCTGACATTCCATCCCTCCTGTAACTGCATTGTAGGCTTATGAGTATCTTGTAAAATTTTTTTCAGACTATTACGAAGAAATAATTCACTCTTCATCCCAGAGCTATTGAGATGGAAAATATCGATAAAATGATTAACTTTGGGCATCCATCTTTTGGTTGTGCCATGTATGGATGCCCTCACTGTGGAAGACTCAAATTTGTCCCTTTCACTGTCACATCGGTCTGATATCCTGCCACCTTCTGTACCTTTGGATATTTTCAACAAACATCCTATACGATTTCCTCTCCACTGTATCTTCCAAAAGTGTCTTTGTACTCTTAGCTTCAAATAACATGATATTCTTTCAGCAGTTTTTCCACATCTGTGTTTTTGATAAAG
>JBJEMC010000188.1:0-6501 GCA_051879475.1 Muricoprocola sp.
AGCGTATAGGAAGGGGGAGTGCGGTATGAATATTCGGGAAATAACAGAACAGAGAGAAAGTGACATATTAAGTCCATATGCAAGTCTGAGTGCAAATTCCAGGGGGAGAGACCGGGAGGAACCCCAGTGTGATATCAGGCCGGTTTACCAAAGAGACCGGGATCGGATTCTTCATTGTAAATCTTTTCGGAGGCTGAAGCATAAGACACAGGTATTTTTAAGTCCGCAGGGTGATCATTACAGAGACCGCCTCACCCATACCCTGGAAGTATCCCAGATTGCAAGGACGATTGCGGGAGCACTGCGCCTGAATGAAAATCTTACAGAAGCAATTGCCCTGGGACATGATCTTGGTCATACCCCTTTTGGCCATGCCGGGGAAAGAGCATTAAACAGAGTGACAAACGGAGGTTTTGTACACAGTGAGCAGAGCGTAAGGGTGGTAGAGGTTCTGGAGAAAAAAGGACAGGGGCTGAATCTGACCTGGGAAGTCAGAGACGGCATTCGGAATCATCGTACCAGCGGCAGACCTGCAACTTTGGAGGGAAAGATTGTTCAGCTGGCGGATAAAATTGCCTACTTGAATCATGACATTGATGATGCTCAGAGAGCCGGAATCCTGAAAGAAGAAGATATTCCCCAGGAATATAAGAAAATTCTTGGCTCTTCCAAAAAGGAACGGCTAAATACCATGATTCATGATATTGTCATAAACAGTATGGACAGGCCGGAGATCATTCTTTCTCAGGATGTCCGCTGGGCCATGGAAAATCTGCGTAAATTCATGTTCCGCACGGTATATACGGACAAAACCGCCAAATCGGAAGAGGGAAAAGCAGAAGCAGTGATTACCGCCCTTTATGAGTATTATGAAGAACATCTGGAGAGTCTCCCGGAGGAATATCTGGTAATGATCTATCACCGTGGGGAAGGTGTTTCCAGATCAGTTTGTGATTATATATCAGGAATGACAGATCAGTATGCCATGGCGAAATATACTGAAATATTTATACCAAAAGCATGGAGGTATTGAGATAAAGTTTGGAAGTGAACTTCCAAATCTACCATTATTGACGCAGCAAGTGCGTCAGGAAAGAGGAAAAAATGTATTATTCTGAAGATCTGGTAGAAGAGATTCGAATGAAAAACGATATTGTGGATGTAATCTCTAATTATGTGAAGCTTCAAAGAAGAGGAAGCTCTTATACGGGATTATGCCCTTTCCATAATGAAAAGTCCCCGTCCTTTACCGTATCCGGAGAAAAGCAGTTATACCACTGTTTTGGATGCGGAGCAGGAGGAAATGTATTCACTTTTGTCATGGAGTATGAGAATTATTCCTTTCAGGAAGCCTTAAAGTATCTGGCTGACAGGGTGGGAATGACGTTGCCTGATCAGGAGATGAGCGCAGAAGAACGCAAAAATCAGGATCTCAGGGGAAAAATTCTGGAATTAAACAAGATGGCGGCAAAGTATTTTTATTATCAGCTGCGCAGGGAAAACGGTGCTGCGGCCATGAAATACTTAAAAGACAGGAAACTTACAGATGAGACCATCCATAAATTCGGACTGGGCTATGCCAATAAATACAGTAATGATTTATACCAGTATTTAAAAGGCCAGGAGGTTGCCGGGGAAAAGGTGACAGATGATCTGTTAAGGCAATCGGGACTGATGAATGTGGATGAACGAAACGGCATGTATGATAAGTTCTGGAACCGTGTTATTTTCCCTATCATGGATGTCAATGGAAGAGTCATTGGTTTTGGCGGGCGTGTCATGGGAGATGGAAAACCCAAGTATCTGAATTCTCCGGAGACAAAGGTGTTTGATAAGAGCAGGAACCTGTATGGGCTTCATATAGCCAGAACCTCCAGAAAGAAATATTTTCTGGTCTGCGAAGGATATATGGATGTGATTTCCCTGCATCAGGCTGGATTTATCAATGCTGTGGCTTCTCTGGGAACGGCGTTGACTTCTCAGCATGCAAGCCTTTTAAGGCGATATACGGAAGAAGTGATTCTGACTTATGACAGTGACGAGGCCGGAGTAAAGGCTGCACTGAGAGCCATTCCTCTTCTGAAGGAAGCAGGAATTCGTACAAAGGTATTGTCCATGGTGCCGTATAAAGACCCGGATGAATTTATCAAAGCACTGGGGGCAGAAAAGTTCCAGGAAAGAATTGACAATGCTCAGAACAGCTTCCTTTTTGAGACAGATATGATACAGAAGAAGTATGACATGAATGATCCTCAGGGGAAAACCCTGTTTTATGAGGAAATAGCCAGAAAGCTTCTTACCTTTGATCAGGAGCTGGAGAGAGAAAATTATATAGAAGCAGTAGCCCAGAGATATCATGTAGGTTTTGACAACTTACGCAAAATGGTAAATAAAATGGCCATGAAAGCAAGTGGGATTACTGCCGCTGCCACAAAGCCAAGATCCTGGAAGACTGAAAAAGAAGATGGAATTGTCAAATCTCAGAAGCTTCTTCTGACCTGGCTGATTGAGTACCCGAAGCTGTACAGTTATGTGAAGAGGTATATCCGAAAAGAAGATTTCAGCACGGAACTATATGTGGAAGTGGCGGGAATGCTCTTTGAACAGTATGAAAGAGGAGAGAAAAATCCTGCAAAGATTCTGAACCATTTTACAGAGCCGGAGCAGCAAAGAGAAGCAGCTTCTCTGTTTCAAACCAACATTCAGGTGGAAAATGAAGCAGAGATGGAGAAGGCATTTAAAGAGACACTGCAGAGAATTGCCTCCTATAGCCTGGAACAGAGGAGAGCTCATCTGGATCCTACGGATATGGCGGGGCTGCAGCAGGTGATTTTAGATAAAAAGAGGATACCGGAGATTCAGAAACTGAATATTACCTTCCGGTAAAAGGATGGAAAGATGCAGTTATCAAAACGTTTACAGGCTGTGGAAGCCTTAACCTATGGAGCAAAGAGACTGGCAGATGTGGGAACCGATCATGGGTATATTCCCATTGATCTGCTGCTGAAACATAAAATCGAATATGCCATTGCCATGGATGTGAATCAGGGACCCTTAGATCGTGCCCGGGCAAATATGAATCTTTATCAGGTGCAGGATTGCATGGAAACGAGGCTCTCAGACGGGCTGATGGCACTAGAGCCTTACGAGGCCGATACCGTTGTGATTGCGGGAATGGGAGGACCCCTGACTCTCCGTATCCTTACGGCATCAAAGGAAACGACAGATAGTATCGATACTTTTGTCCTGCAGCCTCAGTCGGAAATCGCAGAGGTTCGAAAAAGGCTGATCATGGAGGGGTTTGCGATTCTCAATGAGGACATGGTGGAAGAAGATGGAAAGTATTATCCCATGATGCGGGTACAAAAGGGAAGGACAAGTGAAAATATGGTTAAGAACTGGGAAGAATATGAGTATCAGTATGGAAAATATCTCATTGAATCGAATAATCCGGTATTGTCAGATTTCCTGGAGAAAGAGGAAAGAACCTGTAAGAAGATAAAGCAGCAGCTTTTACAGGTCTCCGGGGAACATATCCAGAAAAGACTGGAAGAGATGGAAAAGGAACTGGTACTGATTTCCCAGGCAAAAGAGAAAATGAGATAATTGGGCAACCATGCCCTGACCAGACAGGAGGAAATGAAAATAGAAATGACAACAAATGAACTGATACAGATTTTTGAAAGATACTATCCGATTGAAAAAGCAGAAAGCTGGGATAACCCCGGATTGCAGGTAGGGCGAAGAAGCAAAGAGGTAAAGAAAATATTCATTGCCCTGGATGCCACAGATGAAATCATTAACCAGGCAAAGAAATGGGGGGCAGATCTGCTTCTGACGCATCATCCCCTGATGATTTCCGGAATCAAAAAAGTAAATACGGACAGTATGACAGGGAAAAAGATTGTGGAAATGCTCCAGAGTGATCTGTGTCATTATGCCATGCATACGAATTATGACGTATGTGAGATGGCCCAGGTGGCAGGAAAACTGATGAAGCTTCAGAAAACAGAAATTCTGGAAATAACGGGAACGAATGAGAAGACAGGAGAACCGGAAGGCTTTGGAAGAGTTGGAGAAGTAGTTCGCCCGGTAACTTTGGAAGAATATGCTAAGATTGTAAAGACTGTATTTAAACTGGATTCTGTGAAGGTTTTTGGAAATCTGGATCAGATGATTGAAAGGGCAGCAATTTCACCGGGCTCCGGAAAAAGTATGATACAGTCGGCACTGAAAGCAAAAGTACAGGTACTGGTTACCGGGGATATTGGCCACCATGATGGGATTGATGCCGTAGATCAGGGGCTGGCCATCATAGACGCCGGTCATTATGGCCTGGAACACATTTTTATCGACCAGATGAAAGCCTTTCTGGAAACCCATGTAAAACATGTGGAAGTAAAAACCGCGGAGTATCAGAATCCTTTTCAGGTCATTTAATAAAATCTCTTAACTTAAGAAGGAGGGAAAGAATGTTAGACCATAAAGTAAAAGTAGTGATAAACGGAACAGAAAAAGAGTATCCGGAGGGAACCAGATATCTGGACATTGTTCCTGAGTATCAGGAAGATGACAGCAATCAGATCCTGCTTGTCAGAGCAGATGGAAGGCTCAGAGAATTATGGCGTCCCCTGGATGAATATGCCAGTATCACCTTTGTGAAGTATACAGAGAAGGCAGGGTTTGAAACCTACCGCCGCAGTATGATTCTTCTGATGTTAAAAGCACTTTATCAGGCAGGCGGTTTTGAACTGGTAGATAGGGCAGGGGTACATTTTGCCGTCAGTGACGGACTTTATATTACCATCAGTGGGAAAACATCCATAGAGGCACCACTGATTGCAGCCATCAGAGGAAATATGCGCAAACTTGTGGAAAAAGATATTCCTCTTACAAAAGATCTGATCCATACCAATGAAGCCATTTCATTGTTCCACAGGCTTGGGATGGAAGATAAGGAAAAGCTGTTCCATTTCCGTCGGGTATCCGCAGTCAATATCTATGATCTGGACGGTTTCAAAGATTATTTTTATGGATATATGGTTCCTTCCACAGGATTTTTAAAATACTTTGAGCTGTATCCCTATCATGAGGGCTTTGTCATTCAGATGCCAAAGCGTACCAATCCGGGAATCGTAGGAGAGTTTAAGCCCTTTGAAAAGATCTTCAACATTCAGGAAGAGTCCAGGCTCTGGGGAGAAACCATGGGAATCCGTACTGTTGCAGACTTGAATGAGCTGGTGGTAAATGGCGGGATGAATGACCTGATTCTTGTGCAGGAAGCTTTTATGGAAAAGAAAATCGGAGAGATCGCAGAAAAGATTGCTTCCATGCCGGAAAAGAAGATCATTATGATTGCAGGCCCTTCTTCTTCGGGGAAAACAACCTTTTCCCACAGACTGTCCATTCAGCTTATGGCAAATGGCCTGAAACCACACCCCATCCCCATGGATGATTTCTTTGTAGAAAGAGAAGAGACCCCTCTGGATGAAAATGGAAAACCGGACTTTGAATGCCTGGAAGCCATTGATATCAAGCTCTTTAATCAGAAGATCACAGATCTCCTGGAGGGAAAAGAAACAGAAATGCCGGAATTTAATTTCAAGACCGGTAGAAAAGAATACAAAGGGAAAAAAATGCAGTTGGGAAAAGAAGATGTCCTTGTTATTGAAGGTATTCATGGACTGGATGACAGATTATCCTACAGCCTGCCCAAAGAAAGCAAATATAAGATTTATATCAGTGCCCTGACCCAGCTCAACATCGATGAGCATAATAGAATTCCTACAACAGATGGAAGACTGTTAAGGAGAATTGTCAGAGATGCGAGAACGAGAGGAACATCGGCAAAACGTACCATTGAGATGTGGCCCTCTGT
Source organism: Muricoprocola sp. (assembly GCA_051879475.1). GTDB lineage: Bacteria > Bacillota > Clostridia > Lachnospirales > Lachnospiraceae > Marvinbryantia. Next base: position 5,879 of record JBJEMC010000188.1, read on the forward strand.
CAGAAAAGGAGAGGAAGATTATATTTTCCCATATCAGGAAGATGCAGATGTGATGATTAATTCCGCTCTCATCTATGAACTGGCGGTGCTCAAAATCTATGCAGAACCATTGCTATTCAGCATTGGACGGGATGAACCGGAATATGAAGAAGCAAAGCGCTTGTTAAAATTCCTGGATTACTTTGTAGGAATCCCGGGAGAAAACATCCCCAACAATTCTTTCTTAAGAGAGTTCGTGGGAGGAAGTGTATTCCCGGTATAATCGTTTGTTTAGTTGACTGTAATTTGATTTTTTATAATTACAGTCAACTATTTTTATTATCTCAGATGACTAGAATTAAAAAAATGTCAATTCAGGTCAATTGTAAGAACTAGTTGAGATGACTGGAAATGAAAGAATTCCAATTCAAGTCAATTGTGAGAGCAAGTTGAGATGACTGAAATTTAAAGAATCCCAATTCAAGTCAATTGTAAGAGCTAATTGAGATGACTGGAATTTAAAGAATCCCAATTCAAGTCAATTGTAAGAGCTAATTGAGATGACTGGAATTTGAAAAATGTCAATTCGAGTCAATTGTAAGAGCTAATTGAGATGACTGGAATTTGAAAAATGTCAATTCGAG
>JBJEMC010000188.1:6601-6667 GCA_051879475.1 Muricoprocola sp.
TCAATTATATGAAAAAAGGGGCTGTGAAAAAACATAGCCTATAAAAAAGAAGGACCGCGGGTTCAT
>JBJEMC010000189.1:0-6653 GCA_051879475.1 Muricoprocola sp.
TTAGAATTTTCAAGGTTGTATCACTGTTCAATTATCAAGGTTCTTCGCTGTCACCATTCTACTCATCAGCGACAGCTTTAATAGAATACCATTTGTTTTATAATTTGTCAACAACTTTTTAAACATTTTTTACCACTAACACAATAACAGAAAAAATGATAACCAACAGCAATAGGATATACAGCCAGCGATATCGATTTGGATTATAATTTAAATCTGCATCTGAGCGAAAAATTCTGCGATGTTTATGTTTGCGAACCCATTCTCCATTCCACAACACTACTCCTGTCTGCTCCGCCAATTGCACGGCATTTCGGGTAAAATAACTATTTGTCACTACAACCGGAAGGTCTGCTTCATAATACTGGCATCCTGAGCTTGCCTGCTGCACTGCATCTACTCCTACACTTCCAGTATAATATTTGCATTGTATGGCAAAAATCAGACCATTTCTCTTAGCCAGTATATCTGTCCCAAAATCCCCTGATGTTTTCGTCATTCTTACTTCACGAAATCCGTTTTTCTTCAAAATCCGACAAATCTCATGCTCAAATTCCACTCCTGCTGCTGCGCGGTCTCTATATTTCTTTTTATCTCTCCCACTTCCAAAAAAATATTGTAATATTTTCACCGGAATACATATCACATCCAACATAATATCCAGCAACGTCAATATAACACGTATCAGAAAATAAAATGGGAAAAAAATAATTTCCACCAGGTTCCTGATAAGTCCTTTCTTTTTCTTCTTTTTTACCATACAATCTTCCTGAGTATTTATAAATTTTTTCGAACTATTTTGCACCCGTCATATACATATAAAAGACAGCTGCATTTGCAGCTGTCCACAGATTATTTCACAGATTCCATTGAAACTTTTGCATCTTCTTTTAAAAATTTTCCTTTTCCCGACTGTTTTAAATACCTTTCACTAAACTCCTCATCGGTACTTCCTATAAAATCCAATACTTTTTTTCTTTGTTCTTCTGTAAGTTTTCTCATTCTGATTCCTTCTTTCATTTTCTCCATAATAATATCCTCCCTTTCTACAATATATGTCGATTTTTCCAAATTATACCTATTATTTGAAAAAACATGTAAAAATTTGAAGAATATTATCAGTATGTCAATAACAATTCAAGAATTACTGACCATTGCATTCATCCTCTGTATATTTTGAGATAATATATCTTGGACGTCCTTTTACTTCGTCATAGATCTTTGCAATATAATATCCTATGATGCCAAGGCTCATCATAATAATACTGCTGGTAAATCCTTGTAATATAATCACTGTTGTAAAACCTTCTAATGCTACACCTATGATCTTCTGATATAAAGCTTTTGCCGATAAACCTACGCATACTAAAAACAGAAGCAATCCCAGAACAGAAACAATCTGCATCGGAATCGCTGTAAAAGAAGTAATATTCGTAATTGCGTACTTTATCAAAGCTTTCGTGGACCACTTCGATTCTCCAGCTTCTCTTTCCTGAACGTCGTACTCCACCTCTATAGACTGAAATCCAACCCAGGAGGATAAAGCCCGAAAAAAGGCATTTTTCTCCCGCATATTTAACAATACATTTACAACCTTCCTGTCCAATAATTTAAAATCCGATGCATGAGTCATGTCTATATTCGTTGCATTACTGATCATACGATAAAAACATTGCGCAGCAAATCCATGGAGCACACTTTCTTTTCCCCGGCTTGCTTTTACTCCCTGTACAATCTCATATCCCTGTTCCCACAACCGATACATCTCTACTACTTTTAATGGCGGATGCTGCAAATCACAATCCATCACTACAACACAATCTCCTTTGGATTGTGCAAGTCCCGCAAACATGGCTGACTCTTTACCAAAATTTCTTGAAAATGAAATGCCCCTGACCTTATGATTCTTCTCATGTTCTTTACAGATCTTTTCCCATGTACGGTCTTTTGAACCATCATTTACAAAAAGCAGTTCATAATCAATATTTTCTTTTTCCAATATCTCACAGATGACCTCTGTCGTTTTCTCTATCATCTGTTCTTCATTATATGCAGGCAATACTACCGAAAGCATCCGAATTCCCCTTTTATTTCTTCATCCCCGCCAGTTTGGAAACGGTAACGATAAATTATTTTCAAAAATATGTGTAAAATACAGAAACTGTAGCCTCAGATAGATTGAATTGAATCCAGACTTTTAAATCGGAGTAACAGGATTTGAACCTGCGACCTCTCGGCCCCCAGCCGAGCGCGCTACCAAGCTACGCCATACTCCGTTTTCAGAACAACATGAGTATAGCAAATAAATCTGTATTTTGCAACTAAATTATCAAATTTTATACCTCTTCCTGTATATTTTCATGTATGATTTCTTTTTCTTCCCACCAGTTCAATGCGTCTTTTGCTGTCTTTTCCATCGCATCAGAATGCCCGGTCAGAGCTGCAAAGGGTGCAAATTGTGCCGCTCTGTTTTCTCTTGGCATAGGTGGATGAGTTTTTGAGACGGGATGCGGCAGTTTCAATATTTCTTCATATTCCTTTTTCATATCAGGCCTTATGCCCTCCAATCTGATTATTCCTTTCTATGGTCATAGCGCCTTCCAGCAGATTCATTCCTTTTAAAATAGAATTCTTTCCAAATCTTTTTTTAATTCCAAGAACAGCAAGCTGAAGCTCCCGTTCTCTGCTTCGCTTCCATTCTTTTTCTTTTTTCTGCTGCTCCATGGCATCATAATCTGTAAACAAACTGAGTTGTTCAAATCTGTCGTCTTCTTTGGCCCTGGCTTCTGAAATAAGATGATTTGCTGTAACATATATTCTTCTTATGGAAAGTTTCGGATCTACAATCTTCTGATATAACTCTACAACCGCTTTTATGATTACTTCCGTAGAGGAAGTATATTCTCCCAGATTCACCGTACCATGTGCATGCTGGGGAACAAATCTTCCATAATGATCTTTCTTTATCTTTCCCTGATAGTTTTTCTTTTCATTTTTCAGATTCTCTATGTCATAGCCTACAGTAACTACAATCTGATCCGTCACCCTCTGAATATCCACAAGCCGTAAAACCAGAAGATCTGTCATTTCCCTGATAATTACTTTTGCTTCTTCATACTGATATGGCCTTTGCAACACCTGCCCTGAACCAATACTGTTGCTTTGAGGACGATAGGCCTTGATTTCCTGCATCGTGCAGGGTTCCCATCCCCAGGCATGATCAATCAAAAGCTGGGCATTGACACCAAACAGTTTGTACAGCAAATCTTCATTATAATAGTCACTTTTCTTTCCCAGAGAACATCTTGCAATATCTCCCATAGTATAAAGGCCATGTTCTTCAAGCTTTTCTGCATACCCTCTTCCCACTCTCCAAAAATCTGTAAGGGGTCGATGATCCCACAATAACTTCCTGTAAGATAGTTCATTTAACTGTGCGATTCTCACACCATTTTCATCCGCCGGCATCCGTTTTGCCACAATGTCCATGGCTATCTTGCAAAGATACAGATTTGTTCCTATTCCCGCAGTTGCTGTAATCCCTGTACTTTCCAGAATATCCGCAATTATTTTCCCTGCCAGTTCTCTGGGACTCATCTGATATAACTCCAGGTAATGTGTTACATCCATAAACACTTCATCAATGGAATATACATGTATATCTTCTTCTGAAATATATCGCAGATATATGTCATAAATCCGTGTACTGTATTCAATATAGAGTGCCATCCTGGGGGGTGCAATGATATACCCCAGCTCCAGCTCAGGATTTCTTTTTAACTCTTGTGCATCACAGGATATCCCTGTAAATTTCTTCCGGGAAGAAGCCTGTAAACGTTCCATGTTTACTTCCTTTGTTCTCTGAACTACTTCAAACAGTCTGGCTCTTCCAGATATGCCATATGCTTTTAAGGAAGGGGATACCGCAAGACAGATGGTTTTTTCTGTCCGTTCCGGATCTGCAACCACCAGATTTGTCTGAAGAGGATTTAACCTACGCTCCACACATTCCACAGATGCATAGAATGATTTCAGATCTATCGCAATGTACACCGGCTGTTTTTTCCTGTCCATGATATTTTCCCCTTTCTTTGCTTTGAAAGCATTATACAAACATATGTTCGATTTTTCAACCCATTTTTTAAATTTCACAATTTATTCATAGATTTTTCTTTAAAGATATGTTAATATATTTGTAACATTTAACCAGTATGGTTACGCTTGAACTGTAACTTGAAATCTATACTGGTTCTTTGCAATTACGAAAAGGAGTCCTATATATGAAAAGAAATACTATCCTGATATCCAGATGTTTTTCTGGATTACTGACTCTGTCTCTGATTATGAATCCTATTGCGGTATACGCCGAAGATGGATTTATGGACGAATTTCCTGCAGAGGCCGAATCACTCGAAGAAAATGTTGATAACGCTACTTTTATTATTGACAGTTTTCCTGATTTTCAAAAAGATTCTGATGAAATATATATAGATGAAGAAATCAGGGAAAAATACAGTGAAATAAAGGCTGTTCCAGGTACTTCTATGGAAGATCTGGAATTACCTGAAGAATTAGTTCTGGAAGGTTATTGGGAAAGCGATCCTGAGCAGATGGTGACCTATCACATGGAAGACCTCAACTGGAAATTAAAATCTGATACGGATGAAATCTATTCAGAATCATCGCCAGAAGGTGAATATATTTTCATTCCTGACTACGATGATTACGTTCTTAACCATGATGATGTGGATGCTTTTACGCTGGCAGAAAATACAAAAGATCTGGAACTGAAAGTTACGATTGTTGCTAAGGAGGCTTCTCCCGAAAACGAAGATTCTCTTGACGAAGAATCTCTTTCTCTTGATGACAGTTCTTCTGAAGATGAAATCTTAATGGAAGGGATCGATGTGATTACTGAAGATTTTGTCCCATATGAAGAGAATACTTTCACAGAAGAAACTGTCGTCCCAGACGGATCAGAAGATTCCGTTCCTACAGATGAGAAAGATTCTCTGCCAGAAGAAAACATTTTTGAAAATCTTGATTCCGATGTTATAACAGAAGATTCTGTAGAGTTCTATCAACCTGATGAAGAAGAGCCCCAAACAGAACTTCAGACAGAATCTGAATCAGAGATCCCGTTTGAAACGGAAATCACCTCTGAAGAAGAAATTGAAACAGAATTACTGGAAACAGAGGAAGCCGCAAATGATGCAATTACCGATTATAAAGGTGCCTACTATTTTTCTGTAGATGGTTTTATGGTCTATCATTATCCAGAGGGAACAGAAATGATTCCTGTAACAGAGGGAACCAATGTTGTTTCTCTGACTGTTCTTCCCTGTGATACAGATATGAAGAATCTTTCCGTTTCTTTAGAAGATAATACAGATACCACTTACCAATTTACAGACGAGTATGGCAATACTGTTTTTGATTTCAGTGACGGCGAATCTAAAACTTTATATTTTACACAGGATAATGGAATTACCTATTCTGCTACCTTTACACTGAAAAAAGAAAAACATCAGTGGACAGAAGCAACTTGTACCGAACTTGCCACCTGCGAAATCTGTGGAAAGACAAAAGGAGATTACGCAGATCATATTTCAGCAGGAAATGAGACCTGTACTAAAAATGCAACCTGTAAAGTTTGTGGTGAGGAAATCCCCGGCACAAAACTGGGACACAATTGGAAAGCAGCTACCTGTACAACACCAAAGACTTGTAAACGTTGTAATGCAGAAAAAGGGTCTGCCCTGGGCCATGATTTACGGGACGATTGGGAAGTTATCGAATATTCCACAGAAACAACTCATGGATATCAGCAGCGTTACTGCCACCGCGATTCCTGTGATTATGCAGAAAAGCTTACTTTAAATATCATTGGAGATCCACAGAACAATGGCATTGCCGACCTGTATCAGGGTGCTGACTATGATCTGAATACCAAATTAACCTTTACTGCTTATGGTGCAGGTATGCAAAACACAGATCCAATCAACGGGGATGTTCGTTATCTTCCATCCAGCTGGACCATTCAGGGAAGCCCCGGAACTTTTATGGAAGGTTATACAGGTGCTTTCAGCATCTCAAAGGCAGGTACGTATACCGTGACTGTTGCATTCCAGAAGCAGGAATATCAGAATGGCTGGTCTTCCACTTCCATTGCAGACAGTAAGAGCGTAACCTTTACAGTAGGTGGTGTAACTACTGATGGCACGACAGACAGTGTTCGAATCAATCCATCTACAGGAGATTCCTCCCCAGTAGTTCCTCTGGCAATCGCAATTGTCGCATCACTGATGGCTATGGCCGCAGTACTCTTCTATCGTAAAAAACACACAAATTAATAAAATCTAGGTATAAAAACCCGGGAGAATCATCTCCCGGGTTTTTATAGTTATTCTGTTCGTGGGACAAACCCATTTATCTTCTAAAAGGGTAGTTGATTCCTCAGCTACCCCGGTGTATAATCTAATCAGAAAGTAATCGGAAACAAGTTCCGATTGCCCTCGTAAAAACGTAAATCAAAAGAATTTAAGCATCTTTACTTGGCGGTGGGATGCTTATTTCTTTTTATGTTGGCTGTCAATTTTTCCCCTTTTCAGGATATGTTACTGTTCATGTGCGTTCCAGTAACGATGAAAAAG
>JBJEMC010000190.1:0-6554 GCA_051879475.1 Muricoprocola sp.
GATACTCTAATGCAGCATGAATAAATCCTTTAAATAATGGATGTGGACGGTTTGGTCTGGACTTTAATTCGGGATGAGCCTGTGTAGCCAGGAAGAAAGGATGATCCTTTAATTCTATCATTTCCACGATTCGTCCATCTGGTGAAAGACCAGATAATGTCATGCCGTTTTCTGTAAGAATTTTACGGTAGTCGTTATTTACTTCATATCTGTGACGATGGCGTTCCGTAATATGATCTGTGCCATATAAAGCGTATGCTTTTGTAGAAGGATCCAGTACACATGGATAAGAGCCGAGTCTTAAGGTGCCTCCAATGTCTTCCACATTTTCCTGATCTGGCATTAAGGCGATGACTGGATGCTGTGTATCGGGGTTTAATTCGACACTGTGAGCATCTTTCAGGCCGACAACATGTCTGGCAAATTCCACGATAGATAACTGCATACCAAGGCAAAGGCCAAGGAAAGGAACCTTTCTGGTTCTCGCATAATGGATGGCGACAATTTTGCCGTCGATACCGCGATCTCCAAAACCACCGGGTACAAGAATACCGCTGACATCTCCCAGCATTTCGTCTACATTATCTTCATTTAACAGTTCTGAATCAATCCACTTAATCTGAACAGTGGATCTTTCTGCAATACCGCCATGTTTTAAAGCTTCCACAACACTGATATATGCATCATGAAGCTGTGTATATTTACCAACCAGGGCAACGGTAACGTCCTTTGTCGGATGACGCAGGGCATCTACCATGGAGATCCAGTCTGTGAGATCTGGTTCCGGACAAGGAAGGTGCAAGTCTTCGCAGACAACCTGAGCCAGATTCTCTGCTTCCATGGCCAGAGGAGCTTCATACAGATATTCCACATCCAGATTTTGAAGAACATGGGATACCGGAACGTTACAGAAAAGGGCTATCTTTTCTTTTAACCCTTCTTCCAATGGATGCTCAGAGCGGCAAACCAGGATATCCGGCCAGATTCCCATTCCCTGAAGCTGTTTGACACTGGTCTGGGTTGGTTTGGTTTTCATTTCTCCGGAAGCCTTGAGGTACGGGATCAGAGAAACGTGGATCAGAATTGCATTTTCGTGTCCCACATCATGCTGGAACTGACGGATAGCTTCCAGGAAAGGCTGGCTTTCGATATCACCAACAGTGCCTCCGACCTCAATAATGGCAATATGAGTTTCGTTTTCGTTATAGTTGCGGTAGAATCGGCTTTTGATTTCATTGGTGATATGAGGAATGACCTGAACAGTTCCCCCGCCAAAATCACCCCGGCGTTCTTTTTGCAAAACAGACCAGTATATCTTTCCGGTTGTTACGTTGGAATTTTTTGTAAGACTTTCGTCGATAAAACGTTCATAGTGTCCAAGGTCCAGGTCTGTTTCGGCACCGTCATCTGTAACAAAGACTTCTCCATGCTGAATGGGATTCATGGTTCCCGGATCGATATTGATATAAGGATCAAATTTCTGCATAGTGACTTTATATCCTCGGGCTTTTAACAGTCGTCCTAAGGATGCAGCGGTAATTCCTTTGCCGAGTCCGGATACAACACCACCTGTAACAAAAACGTATTTTACTGACATATTTTTTTCCTCCTCTAAAAAAGAGGTGAGACCTCCCCTATGGGAGGCTCCACCTCTTTGTGTGCCTGATAATGAATATTTAATGATAATTTCTTTTGGTTTCATAAACCGGTTCCGAAGTAAACTGAATAGAAAGCTTCTGGAATGTCTTGATATCTACAGGAGATAACAGGACAGAAGTGTGTACCTGGCATCCAGCCAGTTTTGGAAGCTGATCCAGAGCACGCTGAGCTGTTTCACTCTTGGCAGCACTTGTGGAAAGGGCGATAAGAACTTCATCTGTATGAAGACGAGGATTCTTACTTCCCAGATAGGCTGTCTTCAATTTCTGGATAGGCTCAATGGCTGCCGGGGAAATTACTTTCTCTTCATGATCGATGCCTGCCAGAGCTTTCAGGGCATTAAGCAGAAGGGCGGCAGATGCGCCCAGAAGATTACTTGTCTTTCCCGTAATGATCTGTCCATCTGGCAATTCCATAGCAGCTGCAGGAGCACCGGTTTCTTCACTTCTTTTTAATGCAGCACCCACTACTAATCGGTCTGATGGGGAAATGCCTGCCTGTTTCATGATAAGTTCAATCTTATAGACCTCTTCTTCATTAGAAGTACCATACGTCAGACCATTCAGTGCCTTGTAATACCGACGGATGATTTCCTGATTGGATGCTTCCCGGCAGACCTGGTCATCACAGATGCAATTGCCTGCCATGTTTACTCCCATATCGGTAGGGGATTTGTAAGGGCTTTCCCCTGAAATCTTTTCAAAAATCGCATTTAATACAGGGAAAATCTCTACATCGCGGTTGTAGTTGACTGCCGTCTTGCCATAAGCTTCCAGATGAAATGGGTCAATCATGTTAACGTCATTTAAGTCAGCAGTTGCCGCTTCATATGCAAGGTTTACAGGATGCTTCAGCGGGATATTCCAGATCGGGAAAGTTTCAAACTTCGCATATCCGGCATTGATACCGCGCAAATGCTCATGATAGAGCTGGGAGAGGCAGGTTGCCATCTTTCCGCTTCCGGGACCGGGAGCGGTAACTACTACCAGTGGTCTGGATGTTTCAATGTAATCATTTTTTCCATATCCTTCTTCACTGACGATCAATGGAACGTTGCTGGGGTACCCTTTGATGATATAATGCGTATATACTTTTATGCCAAGACTCTGGAGCTTGCTGCGGAACTGGTCTGCAGCGCTCTGACCGCTGTACTGAGTAATGACAACACTGCCCACGAAAAGGCCGCGCTCTTCGAACACATCAATCAGGCGGAGTACATCCAGATCATAAGTAATACCAAGATCACCGCGGACTTTATTTTTCTCAATATCTGCCGCACTGATAACGATGACGATTTCTGCCTGGTCAGCCAGCTGCATTAACATTCTCAGCTTGCTGTCTGGCTGAAAACCTGGTAAGACGCGGGAAGCATGATAGTCATCAAAGAGCTTTCCGCCAAATTCCAGATATAATTTATTCCCAAATTGACTGATCCGTTCTTTGATATGTTCTGACTGCATCGTCAGATATTTGTCGTTGTCAAATCCAATGTTCATATTTAGATTGTCCTTTTTTTAATCTCTGTTTTCAAGTACGCCTCCAGGCGTACTTGCGGCGAGGGGTGCGTCAGCTTTGCTGACATATTTCACCTGCACACCTCTGCCATCTGCCGGAGGCACAGGATTTCAGAAGGGTGCCTTCTGAAATCCTGTAACACAATGATAATACCTTATTTGCGATGCTTTTACCAGTTGTTTTGATGAAAAATTTTTGAAATATTTTTCATTACAGTAATTATCTTTAAGAATTATTGAATGATGCCGTTTTCCAATACTTTACAAAAATTTAAGAAACATCAAAATCTTTTTTGAAAGTGCATATTGATTTCTTCTTTGAGAATCCTTATACTAAGTATGGGAATGTTATCGGTTTAGATATAATCTGAAAGAATAGATAACAGGAAACTTTAAGGAGGAAAGATATGGAAAATAACCAGAAAAGGGATCCAAATGGTTCTCAGAACGGTTCGAACAATAAAAGTCCTAAAAACAGCCAGACTGTTTTTATTTTTTTAGTTGTTACCGTAATTACCCTGATCGTCATGGCATTATTTAACAGTCTGATGAATGGTACGACCAATCAGGAGATCACTTATAATGAATTTATTGAAATGCTGGATAATGGTGAGGTTGAGAGTGTAGTGATTGATTCCAATCAGTATATTATCACTCCGAAGGAACAGCCATATGGATTCTCATCATTGCGCGGAGCAAGATTTACCTATTATACAGGTGTAGTTTCTGATCCATATATCTCTCAGAGATTGTTGGACGCAGGAGTAGAGTTTAAGAAGGAAATTCCGGATATGACAACGGAATTGCTTTACAGTATACTTTCCTTTGTACTGCCATTACTTCTCATCTGGGGAATCATGGGCTTTGCCATGAGGAAGATGGGCGGCGGAGGCGGCATCATGGGAGTTGGCAAGAATAAAGCCCGGGTGTATGCCCAGAAGGAAACCGGTGTTACGTTTAAAGATGTAGCAGGTCAGGATGAGGCGAAAGAGTCTCTGCAGGAAGTAGTAGATTTCCTGGAGAATCCGGGAAAATATTCTCAGATCGGTGCAAAGCTTCCAAAGGGTGCGCTGCTTGTAGGACCTCCTGGAACCGGTAAGACACTTTTGGCAAAGGCGGTTGCCGGTGAAGCACATGCTCCGTTTTTCTCATTATCCGGTTCTGACTTTGTGGAAATGTTTGTCGGTGTCGGAGCATCCCGTGTAAGAGAGCTTTTTGAAGAGGCAAAGAAGAATGCTCCATGTATCATCTTTATTGATGAGATTGATGCCATTGGTAAGAGCCGTGACAGCAGATACGGCGGGAATGATGAACGTGAGCAGACCCTGAACCAGCTTCTGGCAGAGATGGATGGATTTGAGACATCTTCCGGATTATTGATTTTGGCAGCGACAAACAGACCGGAAGTTCTGGATCAGGCACTTCTCAGACCAGGCCGTTTTGACAGACGTGTTATTGTAGATAAGCCGGATCTTCAGGGAAGAATTGATATATTAAAAGTACATTCTAAGAATGTGGCCATGGATGAGACTGTCGATTTGGAGGCAATCGCTCTGGCAACATCAGGTGCAGTAGGTTCTGACCTTGCAAACATGATCAACGAAGCAGCAATTCTTGCAGTAAAGAATGGAAGAAGCGCTGTGAGCCAGGCTGACCTCTTTGAATCTGTGGAAGTGGTTCTTGTTGGTAAAGAGAAGAAGAACAAGATTCTCAGCAAAGAAGAACGCAGAGTGGTTTCTTATCACGAAGTAGGACATGCACTGGTAAGTGCACTGCAGAAGGATTCTGAACCTGTTCAGAAGATTACTATTGTTCCAAGAACGATGGGGGCCCTGGGATATGTTATGAATGTCCCTGAGGAAGAAAAATACTTAAATACCAAGGATGAGATCCTTGCCCGTATTGTGGAATGCGTAGGTGGACGTGCTGCGGAAGAAATCGTGTTCAACAGCATTACTACCGGTGCTGCCAATGATATTGAGCAGGCGACAAAGATGGCCCGCGCTATGATTACACAGTATGGTATGTCAGATAAGTTTGGTATGGTTGGTCTTGAATCCCCTGCAAATCAGTATCTGGATGGACGCAATGTGCTTAACTGCAGCGAAACCACTGCAGCAGACATTGATAAAGAAGTAATGAGGATCATCGGTGAAGCCTATGAAGAAGCAAAGAGACTTTTGAATGGTCATCGTAGAGCACTGGATGAAATCGCTAACTTCCTGATCGAGAAAGAGACAATTACCGGCAAAGAGTTTATGGAAATTTTCCATAAAGTAGAGGCTGATGTTCAGGCAGAAGAAGCTGCGAAGGAGACAGCAGAAAAAAGCGTTCAGGAGACAGTGGAAGAGCCTGCTGAAATAGCAGTTGTAGAATCAGTGTCAGAATCTGTTGCAGAACCTGCGGAAAAACATCCGGCAGAGGAAAAACAGATTACAGATGAGACAAATACAGAAGAATAAGAATTTATAATAAAAAAGAATCTCGTAAATTGAAAACGAGATTCTTTTTTTATGGAGTGATGGAGGCCATGTTGACTAAAATAAATAAAAAACTGCCTCTGGTTGCAACAGAGACAGTGTTGGATTTATTTACGATGAATGATATCGAGGAATTCATTAGGTGTTACAATGAATGGTTTAGATGGGAAGTGCTTCATGTTTCCTGTTACCAACATAGAATCTTCGTCACGTTTGGCCATACATACCTCATAAAAAACAAGGTCTTTTGGATCGAGAAGTTCTTCGCCAGTAGTAAGACGATCAACAGAAATTCCGTTATCCCGAATGGATTGAATTACAAGTCGGATTAAATTCTCAGAAAAATTGAATTTCTTTCGGCGTAGTACTTCTTCATATTCGTCTAATATTTCGTCATTATATAAAGGTATAATCTGGGACGTAAATAATGCTTCAAGTACTTTTACAGTAGAGGCATCAGCATGTTTGGAAAGTAAGGCAGAGACAATAATATTTGTATCAATTACTACAAGATAATGCAATATATCACCTACTTTCCTGCGCGGACATCTGCAATTTCACTATTGATTTCATCAAGTGTTATATCTTGAAGTCCATTTTTTTGGGCTTCTTCGCGTAATTGGTAGAAGGCTTTAAGACCTTCTTCGCGAGAAACAGTTTTTGGGGCAGATATTTCAAAAGGAATTCGATTTTCGCTTATTACCTTTTTAATAAAAAGATTAAGAACGCTGGATGTGTTAAGCCCCACTCTTGAACAGAATAAGTCAAAAGCTATTTTATCATTACTGTCGATTCTAGCTGAGATTGTTGCTTGAGCCATATGATCACTCCTCCTTTCTATAATTTAATTATAACATCAATAAATGCAATTTGCAATACGATGTAATATGATTGCGTTTTT
>JBJEMC010000191.1:0-6497 GCA_051879475.1 Muricoprocola sp.
TGGCAGAATTCTACGGAGGATGGATCTCCGCCGTGTTCTCCACAGATACCTACGTGAAGTTTTGGATTCACTGGTTTGCCAAGTTTGATAGCCATTTCCATCAGCTTACCAACACCTACCTGGTCAAGTTTTGCAAATGGATCGTTTTCGAAGACTTTTGCGTCATAGTATGCATCCAGGAACTTACCTGCATCATCACGGGAGAAACCAAATGTCATCTGTGTAAGATCATTTGTACCGAAGCAGAAGAAATCAGCTTCTTTTGCGATTTCATCAGCTGTCAGTGCTGCACGTGGGATTTCGATCATGGTTCCAACTTCGTAATCAAGTTTGATACCGGCTTTTTCGATCTCCTGATTTGCTGTAGCAACTACTACTTCTTTAACATATTTCAGTTCTTTTACATCTCCTACCAGTGGAATCATGATTTCTGGTTTTAAGTTCCAATCTGGATGAGCTGACTGTACTTCAATTGCTGCACGGATAACAGCCTTTGTCTGCATCTTTGCAATTTCCGGATATGTAACAGCAAGACGGCATCCACGATGACCCATCATTGGATTAAATTCATGCAGGCTGTCAATGATTGCTTTGATTTCTTCTACAGATTTGCCCTGAGATTCAGCTAATTTCTTGATGTCATCTTCTTCTGTAGGAACAAATTCATGAAGAGGCGGATCCAGGAAACGAATCGTAACCGGGCATCCCTCCATAGCTTCGTAAAGCTCCTTGAAGTCTCCCTGCTGATATGGAAGAATCTTATCGAGAGCTGCTTCTCTTTCTTCTACTGTATCTGCACAGATCATTTCACGGAAAGCTGCAATTCTGTCTTCTTCAAAGAACATATGCTCTGTACGGCAAAGACCGATACCTTCTGCTCCGAGTTCGCGGGCTTTCTTAGCGTCTGCAGGAGTATCTGCATTTGTTCTTACTTTCAGTGTTCTGTATTTATCTGCCCATGCCATAATTCTTCCGAATTCGCCGGCAATCTGAGCATCTACGGTAGGAATAATTCCATCATAGATGTTACCTGTTGTACCGTCAATAGAAAGAGCATCTCCTTCATGGAATTCTTTTCCTGCAATAGTAAATCTCTTGTTTGCTTCATCCATAACAATATCGCCACATCCGGATACACAGCATGTACCCATACCACGGGCAACTACTGCTGCATGAGATGTCATACCACCACGTACTGTCAGAATACCCTGAGCAGATTTCATACCTGTAATGTCTTCCGGTGATGTCTCCAGACGTACAAGTACGACTTTTTCACCTCTTGCTGCCCATTCTACTGCGTCATCTGCTGTAAATACAATCTTACCACAGGCAGCTCCAGGAGAAGCACCAAGACCTTTTCCAATTGGAGTAGCAACTTTCAGTGCTGCTGCATCAAACTGTGGATGAAGCAGTGTATCCAGGTTACGTGGATCAATCATAGCTACAGCTTCTTTTTCTGTTCTCATGCCTTCATCAACAAGGTCACAGGCAATCTTCAGAGCAGCCTGAGCAGTTCTCTTACCATTACGTGTCTGTAACATGTAGAGTTTTCCATGTTCTACTGTAAATTCCATATCCTGCATATCTCTGTAGTGGTTTTCCAGAATTCTGCATACTTCTTTGAACTGTTTGAACGCTTCCGGGAATTTCTGTTCCATTTCGGAAATGTGCATTGGTGTACGTACACCGGCTACTACGTCTTCACCCTGAGCATTAGTCAGGAATTCACCAAACAGACCATTTTCTCCTGTAGCCGGATCACGGGTAAATGCAACACCAGTACCACAGTCATCTCCCATGTTACCAAATGCCATACTCTGTACGTTAACAGCTGTTCCCCAGGAATAAGGGATATCATTGTCACGACGGTAAACATTCGCACGTGGATTATCCCAGGAACGGAATACTGCCTTAATTGCACCCATCAGCTGTTCCTTTGGATCATCCGGGAAATCAGAACCGATTTTCGCTTTGTATTCAGCCTTAAACTGGTTCGCTAATTCTTTCAGGTCATCTGCTGTAAGATCAACGTCCTGTTTTACGCCTCTGCTTTCTTTCATCTTATCAATAAGTTCTTCAAAATATTTCTTACCAACTTCCATAACTACATCAGAATACATCTGGATGAATCTTCTGTAGCAGTCCCATGCCCAACGAGGATTGTTAGATTTTTCCGCAATTGCATTTACTACTGTCTCGTTAAGACCAAGGTTCAGAATCGTATCCATCATACCTGGCATAGAAGCTCTTGCTCCGGAACGAACAGATACCAGAAGCGGGTTCTCGCTGTCACCGAATCTCTTTCCGGTAATTTCTTCCAATTTTTCAATATATTCATTAATCTGTGACTGAATTTCTTCATTTATTTCTCTGCCGTCCTCATAATACTGAGTACAGGCCTCTGTAGTAATTGTAAATCCCTGTGGTACAGGAAGACCTAAGCTGGTCATCTCTGCGAGATTCGCGCCCTTTCCTCCAAGCAGTTCACGCATGTTAGCATTTCCTTCGCTAAACAAGTAAACCCATTTTGCCATTTGTTTGTTCCTCCTAAATTCTTTCTCACATAGTCGCCAAGTGTATGATATAAAATCAGAGCAAAAAAACACCAACAGAATCTGTCGGTGTGATTTGCCACATCACTGTGGTCGCACACATATAGCTTATCATATTGTACAAAAAAGTCAAGCTTTTTCAAACTTATTTGTCAACTTTTGCATTTTTCGGCAATTTCTTTTTAGTACTTTGATACAATAATGTGATTTTTTTAACATAAAAAACAGACAGACTTATCAAAAGTCTGCCTGTAAAATCATCTTTTCTATCTATCTGGAAACATATCGTCCTAGAATGCCATCTTTTCTGCAAAATATGCATCCAGTTCTTCAATCTTGATACGAACCTGTTCCATAGTATCTCTGTCACGTACGGTAACAGCACCATCTGTCTCAGACTCAAAGTCGTAAGTTACACAGAATGGTGTACCGATTTCGTCCTGACGGCGATATCTCTTACCAATATTTCCACGGTCATCAAATTCACAATTATATTTCTTAGATAACTGTGCAAATACTTTTTCAGCACCTTCGTTGAGCTTCTTAGATAATGGAAGAACACCAATCTTCACAGGTGCCAGTGCAGGATGGAAATGAAGTACTGTTCTCATATCCGGTTTTTCTTCTGTTCCGATATTTTCTTCATCATAAGCACTGCAAAGGAATGCAAGAACCATACGATCTGCCCCCAGTGATGGCTCGATTACGTATGGAATATATTTTTCTCTCTTCTCATCATCAAAATATGTCATATCCTGACCGGAAATATTCTGATGCTGTGTCAGGTCATAGTCTGTTCTGTCAGCAATTCCCCAGAGTTCTCCCCAGCCAAATGGAAAAAGGAACTCGATATCTGTAGTACCTTTACTATAGAAGCAGAGTTCTTCCGGAGCATGGTCTCTTGCACGCATTTCATCATCTTTTATACCAAGAGATTTCAGCCAGTTAATACAGAACGATCTCCAGTACTGGAACCATTCAAGGTCTGTTCCCGGTTCACAGAAGAATTCCAATTCCATCTGTTCAAATTCTCTTGTACGGAATGTAAAGTTACCAGGAGTAATTTCATTACGGAAAGACTTACCGATCTGGCCAATTCCAAACGGGATTTTCTTTCTGGAAGTTCTCTGGACATTCTTAAAGTTCACAAAGATACCCTGAGCCGTTTCCGGTCTTAAATAAACAGTGTTCTTTGCATCCTCTGTAACACCCTGGAAGGTCTTAAACATCAGGTTGAACTGACGGATATCTGTAAAATTATGCTTACCGCAGCTTGGGCAGCATACATTGTTTGTCTCAATAAACTCTTTCATCTCTTCCTGAGAGAACGCATCAATAGGCTTTGGCAGTTCCATATTATGCTCTGCACAGAAATCCTCGATTAATTTATCAGCACGGAAACGTTCATGACATTCTTTACAATCCATCAGTGGATCAGAAAATCCGCCAAGATGCCCTGATGCAACCCATGTCTGTGGGTTCATAAGAATCGCACAGTCTACCCCTACGTTGTATGGATTTTCCTGGATGAACTTCTGCCACCATGCTTTTTTGACATTATTTTTCAGTTCTACACCAAGATTACCATAATCCCATGTGTTTGCCAAACCACCATAGATTTCAGAACCCGGATATACGAATCCTCTGGATTTTGCTAATGCAACGATTTTTTCCATTGTCTTTTCCATAAATCATTCCTCATTTCCCCGGCTGCTGCCGCTTTATTTATTCATAGAGTATGTAAGCTACTTCAGTGCTTTCTGTTACTGCTGTACTTTTATCCCTGACTTTCACATTCTCACTCACATAATGAATCGTTCCCGGTACCTCAACCAGAAGCGGTTCGCTCACAACCACAGTTTTATAGTTCGTTCCGGACATGATACTGGAACCCCATACTGTGTTGGAATCATCAATTTTTCCAAGTACTACCTGGTAAAAACTTCCATCAAATGGATATCCTGCCTGAATTGCCCCTGAGATATTTCCCAGATAGAATCCGACATTATTAAATTCCGCATAATCTTTATCTGATGCGTATTCCATTTTGAGAACTGCTTCTCCATTCTTCACGCTGAGACTTTTCTTTTTGACAGTTTTGCTGCCATTCTCGCTAGTATAAAGACCAATAGCAGTATCAATCTCCTGCTCCAGCTCTGCCTCACTGTAATAAGAAGCATCAAAGCTCTCTCTGACTACCTCAGATATCCCACCTTTTTTATTTATGGATATGCCGGTTACTTCCGGTGAAAAACTACTGCAGCCAGTTAACAGGCATCCTGAAACTAAAACTGCGGCAACCCATCTTCCCCTCTTCATGAGTTAAATCCTCCCCTTGCTACAGACATTCTTTGTCTGTCGAAAGTCATTCGGATATTATTATACTAAGATTATTTTGCTTTTTCAACTGCTAAATATGCAAACTTTCCAAAATTTCCAGAGTCTTAAACTTTTTGTCGATCATTTTTTTCCTGAACTTATCCTGTAATGCAGATAATTCCAAAAATACTGTTTCTGAAAGCGTGAAGGAATACAGTTTTTCCAGCGGAGATGATAAAATATACTGTATCGTAAATATCGTGGATTCCTGCAAAGGCAGCGTACAGTCAGACATATCCGGATATTCCCCGTTGATCATCATCGCCCGGATCTCATAGATATATCGGATCAGCTTTGGTTCCACTTTTCCGTGCTCCAGAGCCCGCATGGTCACAAAGAGTAATTTAAGCATTTCCCTCTCATCTGCATTTTCTCTTGTGTAATAATCTGCAAACTCCAGAAAATACATTCCATAATATGCTCTTTCAAAGTCCAGAGACAACTTTTCAAAATAATGACTGATCTGCGCCTGATAAATGTTATAAGAACTGCGCCCTTCATAGCATTCGAAGACACCAAAAGAAAAAGGATTTGTGGCAGCAAGGAGCGGGCTGTTCTGCCTCTTTGCCCCTTTTGCAAATCCACTTATTTTCCCCCGTTCCTTTGTCAGCAAAACAATTCTTTTATCATATTCCCCTACCGGAACAGAGGAAATTACCATCCCTGTCAGCTGTATTCTGTCACTCATTTTTATCGTATCCAAAATTCTTGATCATAAAGTCACTGTCTCTCCAGTCCTTCTTTACTTTTACCCATAACTGAAGATTTACTTTGGCTTCTAACATATTTTCAATGTCTCTTCTTGCATCAGAACCTATTTTCTTCAGCATTGCCCCACCTTTTCCAATGATGATTCCCTTATGGGAGGACCTTTCACAAATGATCGTGGCATCAATGTCATACATCATGCCGCCTTTTCTTTCTTTCATCTGATCGATGGCTACAGCTATCCCATGCGGCACTTCTTCATCCAGGCAGCGAAGGGCTTTTTCCCTGATCATTTCAGCCACGATCTGACGCTGTGGCTGG
The DNA here is from genome assembly GCA_051879475.1 of Muricoprocola sp. Taxonomy (GTDB): domain Bacteria; phylum Bacillota; class Clostridia; order Lachnospirales; family Lachnospiraceae; genus Marvinbryantia. Next base: position 5,961 of record JBJEMC010000191.1, read on the forward strand.
TCTGTAATGGTATCCTCATCATAGAACTGCGGACCATATGGAAGATACTTGAAAATAGAATCCAGGACCGTATCCAGATTCACACTGCGAAGAGCAGAGACAGGTATAATCTCTGCAAAATCATACACTTTACGGTAAGTATCCATAAACTTGATGATTTCGTCTTTCTTAACGGTATCTACTTTATTGATGATCAGGAGAACCGGCGTCTTCGTTCTCTTCAGCTGTTCGATGATATGGCGTTCACCTGCCCCGATAAATGTCGTTGGTTCTACAAGCCAGAGAATGACATCCACTTCATTCAGGGTTCGCTCTGCCACATTTACCATATATTCTCCCAGCTTATTCTTTGCTTTATGAATACCTGGCGTGTCCAGAAACACAATCTGTCCTCTCTCATCTGTATAAACGGTCTGGATCCTGTTTCTGGTAGTCTGTGGTTTATTTGATGTAATTGCAATCTTCTGCCCGATCAAATGATTCATAAGTGTGGATTTTCCCACATTTGGCCGGCCGATCAATGTTGCAAAACCCGAT